>DATIUK010000318.1:0-6991 GCA_035466885.1 Casimicrobiaceae bacterium | reverse complement strand
GAAGAGCCGCGCCTCCATGCCCGCCGGCAGCGCCGGTCCCTCGTTGTCGACGCTGAGCACGACGGCGTCACCCTCGCGCACGAGGCCGAGCCGCACGACCGACCCCGGCGTGCCGAACTCGACTGCATTGGCGACGAGCTTGTCCAGCATCTGCGCGACGAGGTCCGGGTTGCCGTCGATCGTCACCCCGGCCTCCGGGCCCGGCCCTTCGAAGCGGCACTGCGGGTACGCGGACCGGTAGCCGTCCGCGCACGCGGCCACCAGCCGGGAGAGGTCGAGCGGGCCGCGCTCGGCGTCGGCGAGGCTGTGCTCGAGGCGCGTGGCCTCCGCCATCCTTGTCAGGATCGCGTCCAGCCGGCCGATGCCGCCCTGCGCGCGCTCGAGATAGACCCCGGCAGCGGCGGGCAGCGGCTGCGCGTGCAGGTTCTCGAGCGACGAACGGACGACCGCGATCGGCGTGCGCAGCTCGTGCGACAGCCGGCTCGCCATGTTCTGCTGGTAACTCGCGTACTGCCCGAGGCGCGCGAGCACGCTCGCGAAGCTGCGCGAGAGGTCGCCGATCTCGTCGCCCGTGACGGAGGCGGCGAGCGTCCCGACGACGCGGCCGTCGCGGTCGATCGCCCGCTCGGCGTCGTCGCGCAGGCGCCGGATCCGCGCGGTGAGCCGGGAGGCGAACAGCGCCAGCGCCGTCGAGCCGACCAGCAGCGCTGCGAGCACGATGCCGAACAGCCGCTCGAACGCACGGTTCCTCTCCGCGGTGATCGAGTTGGTGGTCTCCTCGACCAGCACCGCGCCGCGCACGTCGTCGCCGACCCAGATCGGGTGCGCAGCGGTGACGATCACCGCCCGTCCGTCCGGCGTCGCGCGCCGCTCGATGGTGAGGATGCCCGAGAGCGCGCCGGTCACTTCGCGCGCGTCGACCAGCGTGCGGCCCGCCGCCTGCTCGTCGAAATCCTCGGTCGGCTGCTGCAGGATGCGCCGGTACAGCGGATGGAGCAGCGCCCGCTCGAGTCGGCGCCAGACGCCGGAGGGCGCGGGCTCGGTCGCCGGCGGGCGGCGCAGCGAGCCCGCGCGCGCGAGCACGTTGAGGTCGCGATCGATCACCCAGATCCGCGACGTCGTGCGCGTGAGCCCGCGCAGGATCTCGGCGATCTCGGTCGACGGGGCGCCGGCCGCGCCGCGCGCCGGCACGACACCCGGCTCGGCGCTTTCTGCCGCGGGCGCCGCGAACAGCCGGGACCGCTCGTGCAGCGCGGTGGCGACCGCCTGCGCGGTGCCGGCCAGCGTGCGCTCCTGGGCGTCGGAGAGCAGGCGCTCGATCTCGCGCACGGACTCGTAGCCCAGCCACGGCACGACCAGGAACACCGACAGCACGAGCAGCAGCTGGGCGCGGATCGACAGCGCCGGACGGACGGGCCTCACGACGCCTCGGCGTCCCAGCGGTAGCCCATGCCGTAGACGGTCTCGATGCGATCGAACGCCGGATCGACGGCCTGGAACTTGCGCCGGATCCGCTTGACGTGCGAGGTAATCGTGCTGTCGTCGACGACGATGCGCGCATCCTTCATCAGGCTGTCGCGATCCTTGACGTGTCCGGGATAGCGGGCCAGCGCGTGCACCATCC
This sequence comes from Casimicrobiaceae bacterium, assembly GCA_035466885.1. GTDB lineage: Bacteria > Pseudomonadota > Gammaproteobacteria > Burkholderiales > Casimicrobiaceae > CAIWHR01. The sequence goes on along the minus strand of DATIUK010000318.1, from coordinate 5,367 downwards.
AGAACTCGGTCAGCGTGAGATCGACGCGCCGTCCGGCCCAGGTCGCGAGCAGCCGCTTTTCGTCGAGGGTGAGCTTGCCGCGGGTGATTGCTTCGTCGCTGGCGACGCTTGCCCTCGCCCCGACGAGATCGCCGCGGCGCAGCAGCGCCGCCACGCGGGCGAGGAGGTGCGGCAGGCTCACGTCCTTGGTGAGGTAGTCGTCGGCACCGATGCGCAGGCCCGCCACGACGTCGAAGTCGCTGTCGCGCGCGGTAAGGAACAGGATCGGCAGGCTCGCGGAGAGCGCCCGCAGGTCGCGGCAGAGCGCGAAGCCGCCGTCGACGTCGTCGCCCAGGCCGATGTCGATCAGCGCGAGGTCGGGCAGCCGCGTGCGAAACGCCGCCAGCGCGTCGGCGCGGTTGGCGTAGTCGGCCACCGCGTAGCCGTGGCGGACCAGCACGTCGCGGTAGTTGGCGCGAATCGCCGGCTCGTCCTCGACGATCGCGATGCGCCGGGTCATTCGCGCCCTTCCATGCCGTCGACTATAGCGCAGCGCAGCGACGCCGCGAGGGCCTGCCGACGCCTTGCCATCTTGTTGCCATCATTGCTCACCGCGCTGCCATCTTTCGCGCCCGCCCACGACCGTTTCCGGGATTGAAATGGCTGCTGAGGCGATGCGCCGCCGGCGGGCAGCGCCTCCCTTCGCTTCCTCCCGCCGGCCCCGTCTGCAACGAGGTCGTCCGGTCCCGCGCACCGCTCCGGACGCCTGACGCGAAGGAACCGCCATGCGCAGCAGCAATCCGACCCCCACCCACCAACTCCACCCGTTCGCCGGCCGCGCCTGGCGCGACCTCGCCCGCTTCGTCGGCGAGGCCTTGGCCGCCGGGCTGATCACCAGCCTCGTGCTCGCGCTGGCGACCTTCATCGTCTCGACGCACGCCGCCGCTGCGCCCGGGGCGCGGGACGACGCGCCGCGCGGCGGGCTGCTGCTCCGGTCGGCGCCCGACGCACCGCCGGTGCCGGCGCCGCTGCTCGCCACCGACGTCCGGATCAGCGTCAGCGGCATCGTCGCCCGCGCCACGGTCCGCCAGCGGTTCCACAACCCGACCGCGGTCTGGCAGGAGGGCGTCTACGTGTTCCCGCTGCCCGAGAACGCAGCCGTCGATCACCTGGAGATGCGCACCGGCGAACGCGTGATCGAGGGGGTGATCCGCGAGCGTGCCGCCGCCCGTGCCGAGTATGAGCAGGCGAAGGCCGAAGGCAGGAAGGCGTCTCTCATCGAGGAGCAACGCCCGAACGTGTTCACGACCCGCGTCGCGCACCTCGGACCGGGGGAGGACATCGACATCACCCTCGAGTACCAGCAGACGCTGCGCTTCGACGCCGGCACGTTCCGGCTGCGCTTCCCGATGGTCGTGGCGCCCCGCTACATCCCCGGCAGCGTCGTCGCGGCGGCGACCGCCGGCACCGGCTGGGCGGAGGCAACCGACGAAGTCCCCGACGCGGCCGAGATCACGCCGCCGGTGGTCCCGCCGGCCATGGGCCGGATCAACCCGGTGACGCTCGCGGTCGACCTCAATCCCGGCTTTGCGCTGGCGAGGCTCGAGAGCCCGACGCACGCGATCACCGTCGGCGAGACCGCGGACGGTCGGCACCGCGTCGAGCTCGCCTCCGCGGTCGTCGCGGCGAGCCGCGACTTCGAGCTCGCCTGGACCCCCGACGTCGGCAGCGCCCCGGGCGCGGCGCTGTTCACCGAGGTCCGCGACGGCGGGGTCTATGCGTTGCTGATGGTCAACCCGCCGCAAGCCGAGTCCGGCACGCCGCGCGCCCCGCGCGAGGTGGTGTTCGTCATCGACACCTCGGGCTCGATGGAGGGCCCGTCGATCGTGCAGGCGCGCGAGGCGCTGCAGCTCGCCCTCGAGCGGCTGCAACCCGGCGACCGGTTCGACGTCATCGAATTCAACTCCTCCGCCCGCGCGCTGTTCGGCTCGCCGTTGCCCGCCGAGCCCGCGACCGTCGCCCGCGCCCGCGCGTTCGTCGCCGGCTTGAAGGCGCGCGGCGGCACCGAAATGCGCGCCGCGCTCGAGCTCGCGCTCAAGCCCGGCCGCTCGCCCGGGTTCGTCCGCCAGGTCGTGTTCCTGACCGACGGCGCGGTCGGCAACGAGTCGGCGCTGTTCACGCTGATCCGCGACCGGCTCGGCGACCGGCGCCTGTTCACCGTCGGCATCGGATCGGCGCCCAACTCGCACTTCATGACCAAGGCGGCGCAGTTCGGCCGCGGCAGCCACACCACCATCGGCGACGTCCGCGAGGTCGCGCAGAAGATGGGCGAACTCCTGCGCAAGCTGGAGAGCCCGGTGCTGACCGACATCGCGATCACCTGGCCGGGCCGGGACGACGTCTATCCCGGGCAGGTGCCCGACCTCTACGTCGGCGAGCCGATCGTCGTCAGCGCAGCGCTGGAGTCGACCGACGGCGAGGTCGTGCTGCGCGGCCGGCGCGACGGGCAGCCGTGGCAGGCGCGGCTGCCGTTGGCCATCGACGCGTCCGCGCCGGGAATCGGCGTCCTCTGGGCGCGGGCCCGGATCGAAGCGCTGCAGGACCGATTGCACGAGGGCGCTGCGGAGAGCGAAATCCGCCCGGCGATCGTCGACGTCGCGCTCTCCCATCACCTCGTCAGCAAGTACACGAGCCTCGTCGCCGTCGACGTGACGCCGACGCTGCCCGCAGGCGCCGCCACGGCGACGTCCGCACTGCCGACCAACCTGCCGGACGGCATGTCGTACGACGCGATTTTCGGCGGCGGACCGCAGACGGCGACTCCGGCGACGCTGGAGCTCATAGCCGGCCTCGGCGCGTTGCTCGCCGCGTTGGCGCTCGCGACCCTCGCGCAGCGCGGTGTTCCGCGCAGGAGCTGAAGATGGACCGCGTCGCCGATCGGGGAGGACCTGCCGGCTGCGCGCCGGACCGGGGTAGCCGGGGTACCGTCGCCCCCGGGGCCGGGCCGCGAAAGGCCGGGTCTTCCCCGATCGGCGGCGCGCTAAGCGGGCTCACGCTCGGACTCGTCGCCATCGGGCTGTGGCTTGCCGGCAGCGGTCTCGCGATCCACGCCAAGGCGGCGCTCGCGCAGGTCCTGCTGCAGCAGGCGTGGCAATACACGCAGCTCACCGGCGCACCGCTGCGGCCGTGGCCGTGGGCCGACACCCGGCCGATCGCGCGCCTGGCCATCGGCGACCACGGGCCCGGCCTCTTCGTCCTTGCCGGCGCGAGCGGCCGGACGCTGGCGTTCGGCCCCGGCCACCACGACGACTCGGCCCTGCCGGGGACCTCCGGCAACGCCGTCGTGTCGGCGCATCGCGACACGCACTTCCGCGTCCTGCGCGACCTCGCGGTCGGCGACGCGGTGACCATCGAGCGACCCGACGGCGCGCTCGTCGTCTACCGTGTCCGGAGCGCGACGGTCGTCGACCACCGCAACCTCGTGCTGCCGCGCCATCCGGCGACGCCGACGCTGACGCTCATCACCTGTTACCCGTTCGATGCGGTGAAGCCGGGCACGCCGCTGCGTTACGTCGTGGTTGCGACGACGGAGTGACGGTCGCGCGCTGCGCCCCTCCCGGCGCAGCGTTGGCCGGGAGCCGCCGTCGAGTCAGGTGAACGTCAGCACCAGCCCCTCGATCCCCAGCGAGCCATAGTCGGAGCGCCAGGTCTCGCCGGGCGCCACCGGCCACGCATCGGTGACCGTGCCGGTGGTGATCACTTCGCCGGCGGCGAGCGGCGGGAACTGCGGCAGCGCGGCAAGCGAGCGGACGAGGTGCGCGAGCGCCAGCGCCGGGCTGTCGAGGACGTTGGCGCCGACGCCGCGGTCGACGACGGCGTCGCCCCGGCGCAGCGTGAGCAGGAACTCCGGCAGCCGGGCCGCCAGCGTGGCGCGATTGGAAGCGTCCAGCCGCAGCGGCGTCCCGACGACCAGCGCCCCGTGCAGGCCGAAGGCGGCCGTGCAGTCGGCGGCGGCGAACTTCCAGTCGGGAAAGTGGCTCTGGACGATCTCGAAACCGGGGGCGATCCACTCGATGGCGGCGAGCAGCGCCAGCGGGTCGTCGGTGGCCGGCGGCGGCGCCGCGAGCTTGAACACGACCTCGGGCTCGATGCGCGGCCGGACGAAGGGCGCGAGCGACAGCGTGGCGCATCCCTCGTCGGCGAAATGAACCGTGTGCGACCAGATCCGCGCCGCCATCGGCTGGTAGACACCGTAGCGCGGCCAGATCGTCCGGTTGGTGAAGCCGATCTTGCGCCCGACCGGCCGCCACCCCGCGCCGATGCGACGACGTTCGATCTCGGCCAGCACGTCGTAGGCGGCCGCCACGTCGAACGCCGGCAGCGACGCGGTGATCGGCGGCAGCGACGTCACGCCGTCGTAGGCGTCGATCAACCGCGTGGCCAGCGCGGCGACGTCGACCGGGGCGCTCAACGGATCAATCCCCGTGCGCGCAACAGCGCCGTTCCCGCCACCCAGAGCGCCGCCGCAATCACCACCCCGGCGAGCGCAGCAGCGAGCGCCGCCGGCACGCCGGCGAGACCGATGCCGGTGGCCAGCAGCCAGCCGCCGACGGCGCCGATGCCGCCGCAGACCACGATGCCGAGGATGCTGAAGACGATCGATGCCATCACATGGGAGCGGTGCGCGGAGGATTGGGGACGATGCCATGGACCTTCATACGCGTTCTCCGGTACACGTCATCGGCGCGCGGGCGCGCCGGGGGAGCCGCGCCCCGGGGGCGCCGTCCGGTCTCGCGAAGGTGGGGGCAGGTGCTTCGCCGCCTCGCGACGGGAGAGCGGCGACAACGCGTCGGCGTGCGCGTCCAGGAACGCGGCGACGCGCTCGGGTTCGACATAGGCGTACTGCCGCAGCGCCCAGCCGATGCCCTTGCGCAGGAAGAAGTCGGCGTCGCGCGCATTGGCAAGGCAGTGGCGGAACAGCCGGTCGCCGTCGGTCGCTTCCTTGAAGCCCAGCTGGTGCAGGATCGCCGTGCGCCGCAGCCACGGGTTCGGCGCCACGGCCCAGCGGTCCATCGTCGTCGCCGCGCCACGGTGGCGCATGACGATCGCGCCGACCACGTGCTTGGCCAGCCCGTCGATCGTGTCCCACCAGCTGTGGGTGACGATCAGCGTCCTGAGGACCGGCAGCGCCGCGGGGCGAAGCGCACCGGCGCATGCCGCCAGCAGGTCGACTCCGGCGTAGTGGCACTCGCGCCAGGGTTCCTGCCACAGCGCCGCGGCGACGGCGAGCGCCAGGTCGGCGTCGCGGGTCGCCTTGGCTGCGGCGATCGGCGCGTGCGTGGCGACCCGCCGCTGCGGCGTGGCGACGCCGAGGAAGACGCAACGATG
>DATIUK010000317.1:0-7667 GCA_035466885.1 Casimicrobiaceae bacterium | reverse complement strand
ATCGTCGCCGAGTCCACGCTGATCTTCCTGCCCATTACCCAGTTGGGGTGCGCACAGGCTTCGTCCGGCGTGACCCGCGCGAGTTCCCCGAGCGGGCGGTCGCGAAACGGACCGCCGGACGCGGTGAGGAGGATCCGGCGCACGCCGGCCCCGCGCGGCTCGCCGCGATAGCCTGGCGGCAGGCACTGGAAGATCGCATTGTGCTCGCTGTCGACCGGGAGCAGCGTCGCGCCACCCTCGCCGACGGCGGCCATGAACGCGGCGCCGCCGATCACCAGCGCCTCCTTGTTGGCGAGGAGTATGCGCTTGCCGGCGCGCGCGGCCGCGAGCGTCGGCCGCAGGCCGGCGGCGCCGACGATGGCCGCCACGACGGTGTCGGCATCCGGCAGCCCCGCGACGGCGCACACGCCCGCCTCGCCGCCGAGCACCCGGGTTGGCAGTCCGCTGCCGGCGAGCTCGCGCTCGAGCAGCGCGGCCGCCTCGGTGTCGAGCAGCGCCGCCAGCTGCGGGCGGTGCCGGTGGCACAACGCGGCAAGCTTGCGCCACTGCCGATGCGCCGCCAGCGCCGCCACGGCAAAGCGGTCGGGGTGGCGGCCGACGACATCGAGCGTCGAGTCGCCGATCGATCCCGTCGCGCCCAGCACCACCACCTGCCGCCGCGGCCGGGGCGTCGCATCCGCCGCGTGCGGCCGGCCGGGGACCTCGCCGGCGGGGCGGTCGATCGTGCTCATCCCAGCAACACCGCGGCTGCCAGCGCGGCCGCCGGCATGGCAGCGAGCAGCGCGTCGATCCGGTCCAGTACGCCGCCGTGGCCCGGCAGGATCCGCCCGCTGTCCTTGACGCCGGCGTGACGCTTCAGCAGCGACTCGAACAGATCGCCGCCGACCGACAGCAGCGCCAGGGCGAGCGCGACCGCGATCCAGAGGGCGAGTTCAGCGGCCGTCAGCGCGCCCACCTCGCCGCGGTTACGCGCCAGCGACAACAGCCAGGCGGCGTAGGCGCCGACGGCGACCAGTCCGCCGTAAACGCCCTCCCAGCTCTTGCCGGGGCTGATCTGCGGCGCGAGCTTGCGGCGGCCGAAGGCGCGACCGACGAAGTACGCCGCCGTGTCGGCGATCCACACCAGTGCCATCGCGGCCAGCACCACCCAGGGCGAGCGCGCCTGTAGCTGGACCAGCGCGACCCACGTCGCGAGCAGCAGCAGCCAGCCCAGCAGCCAGGCCGGGGCGCCGCCCGGCAGCCGCCACCGCCCGCGCAGCCAGAAGGGCAGCAGCAGTACCCAGAATGCGGTCGCGGCGACGAGCAGCGGCACGGCGACCCACGCCGGCCAGCCGGCAACGCCAAAACGCGCGGCTGGCGCGAACAGCAACGCGAGCCCCAGCAGCGCCGTCGCCGCCGCGTACGCCGCGCGCGCCGGCAAGCGTGCGCGAGCAAGCGCTGCCCACTCCCACGCGGCCGCGGTGACGAAGCCCAGCGCCACCAGCGCCCAGCCCGCCGGCGGCAGGCCGAACAGCGCCGCGACGACCAGCGGCGCCAGCACAAGTGCCGTGAGGATCCGGGTGAGCAGCATCGGCGATGGGCCGGGCGGCGGTTCCGCGACGCCGGCCGAACCGGCGCCGGGCACCGCGCTAGGCGCGGCGGGCAGCCTCGACCTGCTCGCTGGTGCGGCCGAACCGGCGCTCGCGCTGCCGGTACCAGCGGAAGGCCGCGTCGAGCGCCGCGGCGTCGAAGTCCGGCCACAGCAGGTCGGTGAAGTGCAGTTCGCTGTACGCGAGCTGCCAGAGCAGGAAGTTCGAGATCCGCTGCTCGCCGCCGGTGCGGATGAAGAGGTCGGGCTCCGGCGCATACGCCATCGCGAGGAAGGGCTCGAGCGCTTCGGGCGGGCAGTCGCCGTCGCCGGCCAGCGCCTCGGGGTGGAGCGCGAAATGGCGCCGCGCCGCCTGCGCGATGTCCCAGCGCCCGCCGTAGTTCGCGGCGATGGTCAGCGTCAGCCCCGCGTTGCCGGCGGTCAGCCGCTCGCCCGCGGCGATGAGCTCGCGGATGCGCACGTCGAACCGCGCGGTGTCGCCGATGACCCGGAAGCGGACGCCGTTCTTGTGCAGCTTGGCCACCTCCTGGTCGAGGGCGCGCACGAACAGGTCCATCAGGATCGAGACCTCTTCCTCCGGGCGGCGCCAGTTCTCGGTCGAAAACGCGAACAGCGTGAGGTAGGCGACGCCGCGCTCGACGCAGGCCTTCACGGTTGCGCGCACCGCCTCGACGCCCTTGCGGTGACCGGCGACGCGCGGCAGCAGCCGCTGCTTCGCCCAGCGCCCGTTGCCGTCCATGATGATGGCGACGTGGCGCGGGACGTCCCCCACCGCGGGGATTCCGCGGGTGGAGCTCGTGGTCAGTGGATCGCGCGCGCTCAACAGGAGGCGAAGTTCGGAAGGGGAGCCGGCAACACGCCCGCGTCAGATGGCCATGAGGTCCGCTTCCTTGCCGGCGAGGACCTTGTCGATCTCGGCAATGAAGCGATCGGTGAGCTTCTGGACGTCGGCCTGCGCGTGCCGCTCGTCGTCCTCGGCGACCTCGTGATCCTTGAGCAGCTTGCGCAGGTGCTCGATCGCGTCGCGGCGGATGTTGCGCACCGCGATGCGGGCATCCTCCGCCTCGTGACGCACGACCTTGATGAGGTCGCGCCGGCGCTCCTCGGTGAGTGCCGGCATCGGCACCCGGATGAGCTCGCCCGAGGTGGCGGGGTTGAGGCCCAGGTCGGAGTCGCGGATCGCTTTTTCGATCACCGGCACCATCTTCTTCTCCCACGGCTGAACGGCGATGGTCCGGGCGTCGGCCAGCGTGATGTTCGCGCACTGCGCGATCGGCATCGGCGTGCCGTAGTAGTCGACCTGCAGGTGATCGAGCAGCCCCGTGTGGGCACGCCCGGTCCGCACTTTCTGCAGGTCGTGCTTGAGCGCCTCGACGCTCTTGGCCATCTTGGTCTCGGCGGTCTTCTTGATGTCAGCGATCATTGCCTGTCTCCTGTGGACCCGGTGCGGCGACGCGTCAGCAGTGGACCAGCGTCCCTTCGTCCTCGCCCATCACCGCACGCTTCAGCGCGCCGGGAACGAAAATGGAAAATACCTTGAGCAGCATGTTCTGGTCGCGGCAGAGCGCGAGCGCGGTCGCGTCCATCACCTTGAGGTTCTTCACGATCGCCTCGTCGAAGGTGAGACGCGCGTAGCGGGTCGCGCTCGGGTCCTTGTTGGGGTCGGCCGTGTACACGCCGTCGACCTTGGTGGCCTTGAGCACGATGTCGACGCCCATCTCCCGACCGCGCAGCGCCGCCGCGGTGTCGGTGGTGAAGAACGGATTGCCGGGTCCGGCGCCGAAGATGACGACCTTGTGCTCCTCGAGGTGGCGCAACGCCCGCCCGCGGATGTACGGCTCGGCGACCTGGTCGATGCGCAATGCCGACTGGACCCGCGACTCGACGCCTGCGCGCCGCAGTGCGTCCTGCAGCGCCAACGCGTTCATCAGCGTCGCCAGCATGCCCATGTAGTCGGCGGTTGCGCGGTCCATGCCCGCGGCGCCGGGAGCGACGCCGCGGAAGATGTTGCCGCCGCCGATGACCACGGCGACTTCGACGCCCATCCTCGCCACCTCGGCGATCTCGGCGACGATCCGGTCGATCACCGCACGGTTGATCCCGTAGGGGTCGTCACCCATCAGCGCCTCGCCCGAAAGCTTGAGGAGGATGCGCTTGTACGCGGGCAAGGCCTTCGCCTCGGCGCCGCCGCCGTTCGCCGCAACTGCAGAATCCGGACTCATCGAGCGTCGCCTCCGCTGGACCGATGGGCAATGCGCAAGGGCCGGTCAGGCCTTGGCCATCGCCGCCACCTCGGCGGCGAAGTCGTCCTTGCGCTTCTCGATGCCTTCGCCGACGACGTACAGCGTGAACGCCTTGACGGTGGCGCCCTTGGCCTTGAGGTGCTTCTCGACCGATTCGTCGGGGTTCTTGACGAACGGCTGGCCGAGGAGCGTCACCTCGGCCAGGTACTTGTTGATCCGGCCCTCGACCATCTTGGCGACGATGTCGGCCGGCTTGCCGCTGTCGGCGGCCTGAGCCGCATAGATCTCGCGCTCCTTGGCGATGAGCTCGGCCGGCACCTGGTCGCGCGAGATGCAGACCGGGCGGATCGCGCCGGGCGCCGCCGATGCGGCCACATGCATCGCGATGTCGCGACCGGTCGCCTCGTCGCCACCCTCGAGCTCGACGGTGACGCCGATGCGTCCGCCGCCGTGCAGGTACTGCATCAGCCGCGCCGGCGTCGCGAAGCGGGCGAAGCGCCGGATCGCGACGTTCTCGCCGATCTTCTGCACCAGCGCCTGGCGCGCCGACTCGACGCTGCCGCCATCGAACGGCAGCGCGGCGGCGGCGGCGACGTCGGCGGGGTTCTTCTCGCCGATCGTCTGCGCAAGCTTCTTCGCGAAGGCGAGGAAGTCCTCGTTGCGCGAGACGAAGTCGGTCTCGCAATTGACCTCGACCATCGCTGCCGTGCGGCCGTCGGCGGCCAGCCAGGCACCGACGATGCCCTCGGCGGCGATGCGGCTCGCGGCTTTCGTCGCCTTCGCGCCGCTCTTGATCCGCAGGAGTTCCTCGGCCTTGGCGAGATCGCCGGCCGTTTCGGTCAGCGCCTTCTTGCACTCCATCATGCCCAGCCCGGTGCGCTGGCGCAGCTCCATCACCATGCTCGCGGAAATGTCCGCCATTTCGATGCTCCGTGGTTCGTGTTGGTCCTGCTCTCCCCCCGCGGCGGCGCGGCGCGCTCCCCCGGGGTCGGTGTCCCGTCCCGCGCCGCCGGTCGCTGCCGCCGGCGCAGGTTGTCGTGCCGGGGACGGGCCCCGGCGCCGTCAGGCGGCGTTCTCGTCGGCGACCTCGACGAACTCCTCGCCGGCGTGGACGATCTCCTGGATGACGAGGCTGCGGCCCTCGAGCACCGAATCGGCGACCCCGCGGGCGTAGAGGCGGATCGCCCGGCTCGAGTCGTCGTTGCCGGGGATCACGTGCGCGATACCGATCGGCGAATGGTTGGTGTCGACGACGCCGATGATCGGGATCCCGAGCTTGTTCGCCTCGGTCACGGCGATCTTGTGGTAGCCCACGTCGATGACGAACAGGGCGTCCGGCAACCCGCCCATGTCCTTGATGCCGCCCATGCTCTTGTCGAGCTTCTCGAGCTCGCGCTGCAGCGTCAGCGCCTCGCGCTTGTTCATCTTCTCGAAGGTGCCCTCCTCCTTCATCTGCTCGAGGTCCTTGAGACGCTTCAGCGACAGCTTGACGGTCTTGAAGTTGGTCAGCATGCCGCCGAGCCAGCGGGCGTCGACGTAGGGCATGCTGCAGCGGGCGGCTTCCTCGGCGACGATCTCGCGCGCCTGGCGCTTGGTGCCGACGAAGAGGATCGTGCCCTTGTTCGAGGCCAGTTGGCGGACGAACTTCATCGCCTCCTGGTACATCTGCATCGTCTTCTCGAGGTTGACGATGTGGATCTTGTTGCGCTGGCCGAAGATGTACTCGGCCATCTTCGGGTTCCAGTAGCGGGTCTGGTGGCCGAAGTGAACACCGGCCTCCAGCATCTGGCGCATCGTGACGGACATGCTGACACTCCTTGCAGGGTTGGACCACGACCCGCGCTATTCGGCCCGGCCGCGACGGCGATTGCGCGCCGGCGACGCTTCGGGCACCCTGACATGTGCGGGTCTGCGAATTGCCCGCCCCCGCCGGTTGCGTGCCGGTGCCCTGCAAGGGGCGGCCAGCGTCGCGATATTCCCATCGGGGTCGAGCTAACTTGTGATTCTAGCACGTTTTTGTTCCTGAACCCAGAGCCCGGCGTGGCGGCGAGGTCGCATCGCGCCACGGTCGCCGGACTCTCCTGCAGGCGTCGACGCTGCCATGCCCAACGAATCCCATCCGCCGGCCGGTGCCCTCACCCTCACCCCCGACCCGGCGCCCGACGCGGCCGGGCTGCTCGCCGCCCGCCAGTCGGCGGTCGTCGCCGACCTGCCGCACTGCGCGCTGCTCGGCATCGACGGGCCCGACGCCGCCAGCTTTCTCCAGGGCCAGCTTTCCAACGACGTCACCGCGCTGGTGCCTGAGCAATGCCAGTACACGAGCTACAACTCGCCGAAGGGCCGGATGCTCGCCAATTTCGTGCTCTGGCAACCGGCGCCCGAGTCGTTTCGCGCGCTGCTGCCGGCCGAGCTCGCCGACGGCGTTGCCACGCGATTGCGCCGGTACGTGCTGCGCTCCAGGGTCACGATCAACGACCTCGGCGGCGAGACCGGATTCTGCGGCGTCGGCGGTCCCGCCGCCGAGACCGTGCTGCGCCAGACGCTGGGCGTCGCGCCGGCGGTGTTCGGCGTGGCCGAGGCCGAAGGCGCGACCGTGCTGGCGCTGCCGGGCCCGCGCTATGTCGTCGTCGCGCCGGTGCACAAGGCGCGCGAGCTGCGCGAACGGCTGGCCCGGCTGGCGCGACCGGCCGGGTTTCCGGTCTGGCAGTGGCTCACCGTCGACGCCGGCGTGCCGGTGATCACGGGGCCGACGCAGGATCAGTTCGTGCTGCAGGCGGCCAACTGGGACGTGCTGGGTGGCGTCAGTTTCCAGAAAGGCTGTTACCCGGGACAGGAAATCGTCGCGCGGACCCGCTACCTCGGCCGGCTGAAGGAGCGCCTGTACGCGCTGCACACCACGGCGGCCGCCGGCCCCGGCGATCGCCTCTACGGGAGCGTATTCGGCGACCAGCCCTGCGGCACCGTCCTCAACGCCGCCGCCGCACCCGAGGGGGGCACGACACTGCTCGCCGTGGTCCAGATCGCCGCCGCCGAGGCGCGCGACCTCCGGCTCGCCGCCGTCGACGGTCCGCGCGTCGATGGCAGGGCACTGCCCTACGCCCTGCCCGCGCCGGCGGAACCGCGGCGCTGACGCTCGGGTTGCCATGGCGGCACGCGGTCCCGAGCACGTCTACGTCTACTATCGCCTGGCCGGTGATAGGGCGGCGGCCCGCGCCGCCGTCGCCGCGCTCCTCGCCGACGTCGAGGCGCGCACCGGCGTCGGCGGCCGCCTGCTCGAACGCCGCGGCCTGCCGCGCACGTGGATGGAGATCTACGAGCCGGTCCTGCGGCCGGCGGCCTTCCTGCGCGTGCTCGCGGGCGCGGTGCGCCGGCACGGCGTCGTCGCCCACGCAGTCGATGCCCGCCGGGTGATCGAGCGCTTCGCCGCGGCCGGGATCGCCGCCTCGCGCGCTGCGGCCGCGCGGCGACGCTGACGAGGCGCCGCCCATGTGCCTCGCCCTGGTCGCCGTCGGCGCCCACGCGCGCTATCCGCTGGTGGTCGTCGCCAATCGCGACGAGTTCCATCGGCGTCCCACCGCACCGGCGCAGTGGTGGCCCGAGGGCTGGTACGGCGGCCGCGACCTTCAGGCCGGAGGCACCTGGCTCGGCGTCGCGCCGACGGGCCGCTGGGCGCTCCTGACCAACGTCCGCGAACCGTCGCGCCACGACCCGCGTGCGCCCTCGCGCGGCGCGCTGGTCCCGGCGTTCCTCGCCGGCGACGACGCGCCCGCGGCCGCCGTCGCCGCGCCGATCGCCGCGACGATCGCCGCGGCGGGAAGCGGCAACGGCTTCAACCT
>DATIUK010000316.1:0-5869 GCA_035466885.1 Casimicrobiaceae bacterium | reverse complement strand
CGAGGTGGTTGACGCTGCCCGGGCCCGCCGAGCCGTAGTTGAGCGCGCCCGGCTTCTGCCTGGCGAGAGCGATGAATTCCCGCATGTTTGCAGCCGGGACGGCGTTGCCGACGACGAAGGCCAGCGGCCCGGAGGCGATCGGGGCGACGGCGACGAACTGTTTCACCGGGTCGTAGCCGGCGGTCACCGACGCCGCCGCGACCGTCGTGAACGGCGAGGCGACGAACAGCAGCGTGTAGCCGTCGGGCTCCGCCCGCGCCGCCTCGACGGTGCCGATGGCGCCGCCGGCGCCGGTCCGGTTGTCGACGACGATCGCCACCTTGAGCGCGTCGCCCAGCTTCTGCGCGACGAAGCGCGCGACGGTGTCGGTGCCCGCACCCGGCGGGAAGGGGACGATGAGGCGGATCGGTTTCGCCGGATAGGCCGCCGTCTGGGCGAGTGCAGGCCCGCCGACCAGGCCGAGCAGGAGCGCGAGCGCGGCGAGGGCGCGCAGGAGCAAGGGAGTCCTCAATCGATCTTCTCCGTCCTTTTGGATGACACGGACCAGCCAGTCTTCCCCATCCTTCTTGATGACGTCGACGTTGTGGCTCCGGCCGCTCGCTCGCGCGAGCTTAACCTCTCGCGGCGCTCGAGGTTAGCCTGCGCCGCAATGTGGACGTGAGCCGCCTTTCAGTCTTCGCCATCCTTCTTGATCACGTCCACATTGTGGCTCCGGCCGCTCGCCGGTGGCGAGCTTAACTTCTCGCTGCGCGCGAAGTTAGCCTGCGCCGCAACGTCGATGTCACGGTCCGTCTAATCCTCCCCATCCTTCTTGATGACATCGACGTTGTCAATCAATCGGGTGGCGCCGAGGGTGGCGGCGCCGAGCACGACCAGCAGGTTCGGATGGTCGAAGCCCTCGGGGTGCGGGATGCGCAGGCCGAGGCCGTGGCGGACGGCGATGTAATCGACCTTCCAGCCGCGCTGCGCGAGTTCCATCCGGCCGGCCGACTGCAGGTTGGCGTAGTCGGTGCGGCCGGCGGCGATCGCGTCGGCGATGCCGCGCAGCACCCGGTACAGGCTCGGCGCTTCGGCGCGCTCGGCCGGGGTGAGGTAGTTGTTGCGCGACGACAGCGCGAGGCCGTCGTCGGCGCGGATCGTCTCCGCCGGCACGATCTGGATCGGCATGTTGAACTGCTGGACCATGCCGCGGACGATCTTGAGCTGCTGGCGATCCTTCTTGCCGAACACGGCGACGTCGGGCTGGACCAGGTTGAAGAGCTTGAGCACCACGGTGCAGACGCCGTCGAAGAAACCCGGCCGGAACGCGCCCTCGAGCTCGCTGGCGAGCGGGGGCGGCTGGACGCGGTAGACCTGCGGCGTCGGATACATCTCCTGGTCCATCGGCGCGAACAGCACGTCGACGCCCTCGCGCTCGAGACCTGCCCGGTCGGCCTCCATCGTCCGCGGATAGCGGTCGAAGTCCTCGTTCGGGCCGAACTGCAGCCGGTTGACGAAGATGCTGGTGACCACGGCGTCGCCGTGCTGGCGGGCGATGCGGCACAGCGACAGGTGGCCGTCGTGCAGGTTGCCCATCGTCGGCACGAAGGCTACGCGCTCGGCACCGGCCAAGTGATCGGAGAGTTCGGCGGCGGTATGCAGGATCTTCATCGGGAATCCGGATGGGGGAATGGGTAACGCATTCGCGGTCGGTCAGAAACAGTGTTCCGCCGCGGGAAAGGTCCCCTGCCGGACCGCGGTGACATACGCGGCGAGGGCGGCCTCGATGCTGTCGTGGCCAGGCATGAAGTTGCGGACAAAACGGGCGGCGCGCCCCGGCTGGATGCCCAGCGCGTCGTAGATCACCAGCACCTGCCCCGAGCATTCCGGGCCGGCGCCGATGCCGATCACCGGCACGCCGGCCACGGCGGTCAGCGCCGCGCCGAGCGTCCGCGGGACACACTCGACGACCAGCAGTCCGGCGCCCGAGTCGACCAGCGCACGGGAATCGGCGAGCAGCGCCGCGGCCGCATCCGGCGACTTGCCTTGGACTCGGTAGCCGCCTACCGTGTTGACCGATTGCGGCTGCAGGCCGACGTGGCCGCAGACCGGAATCCCGCGCGCGACGAGAAAGGCCACCGTTGGCGCAAGCCAGGCGCCGCCCTCGAGCTTGACCATCTGCGCGCCTGCCTTCAATGCGGCGGCTGCGGCCGCGTACGCCGCCTCGACGCTCGCCTGGTAGCTGCCGAAAGGGAGGTCGGCGATTACCAGCGGCCGTGCACAGCCGGCGACGACGCAGCGGGTGTGATAGAGCACGTCATCGAGATCGACCGGCAGCGTCGACGCGGCCCCCTGGATCACCATTCCCAGCGAATCGCCGACCAGCAGGATGTCCACGCCGGCGCGGTCGCAGAGTGCGGCGAAGCTCGCATCGTAGGCGGTGAGCATGGCGATCTTCTGCCCCTCCGCGGCGGTCTTCGCAATCGCCGGCAGCGTCAATCGCTGCGGGCGGGCGGCGGTCGCGATGCCCGGTGTCGACTGAGCGCTCATGGTCAGGACGCGAGGTTGAAGAACTCGCGCTGGCTGCGCATCGACGCGATGCGGGACAGCAGCAGCGACAGGTGCTCGGCATTATCGACGAAATTGATCCGCTCGCTGTTGACGATCAGCAGCGGCGACTCCTCGTAGCGGTAGAAGAAGCGGCTGTAAGCCTCCGCGAGGCGAGCGAGGTACTGCGGGGAGATCGACCGCTCGTAATCCACGCCGCGCCGCAGCACGCGCTCGACCAGCGTCTCGACCGGGGCCTGCAGGTAGATGACGAGGTCCGGCACCGGAACCTGCGGCTTCAGGTGCGAGTAGACCTTCTCGTAGAGTTGGTATTCGGCGTCGTCGAGGTTCAGGCGCGCGAACAGCGGGTCCTTGTCGAACAGGAAGTCGCCGACGGTCGCGTGCCGGAACATGTCGAGCTGCCCGATGCCGCGCAACTGGTCGACGCGCTGGAACAGGAACGTGAGCTGGGTCGGCAACGCGTAGCGGGCCATGTCCTCGTAGAAGCGCGCGAGGAAGGGGTTGTCCGCGGGCCGCTCGAACAGCTCGTCGCCGTGGACCGCCGTGGCGAGCTGCCGGGCGAGGCTGGTCTTGCCTGCGCCGATCGGCCCCTCCACGACGATGTAGCGGCACTTCTCGAGGTCCATGGCCGGGCGGGTCCGTCAGCGCAGCACGTACGCAGGGGTTCGGGCGATGCGCTGGTCGGCGAGGCCGTGCAGCAGCCGGCGGGCAAGGCCGCGGCGGGGGACGACAACCCCCGGGGCGATGTCCGCCAGCGGGCGCAGGACGAACGCGCGACCGTGCATCCGGGGATGCGGCACCGTCAGCGTCGCCGAGCGCAGCTGACGGCGGCCGTATAGTAGCACATCGAGGTCGAGCGTCCGCGGCGTATTGCGCCCGCCGCCGGGGTCGCGCCGGCGGTGCTGGTGGCGCTCGATGGCGAGCAGTGCCGCGAGCAGTGCGCGGGGCGACCGGGTGGTTGCCAGCGCGACGACGGCGTTGACGAAGTCCGGCTGCGGCAGCGGGCAGCCGACCGGCGCGGAAAGGTAGTTCGGCGACCGCCGGACGACCCGGCAACCGGGCTCCCGGGCCAGCGCGGCAATCGCCCGGGCGAGTTGTCGGCGCGGATGTGCGAGGTTGCTGCCGAGGCCGATGAAGGCGACGCTGGCCTTCACGCGGCGGGCGGCTCGTCGTGGCCGGCGGTGGGCGCGTCAGCGCTGTCGCTGTGCTTGCGCCCGCGCCCGCGCGAACGGCGGCGCTTGCCGCCGCCGGTCTCCGGCGTGAGCATCCGCTCGCGCTCGTCGTGGCCGGCGTTGGCGAAGCGGTCCCACCAGCCGGGCAGCTCGGCGAGGTCGCCTTCGAGCTCGCCGCTCTGGCCGCGCAGGTCGAGGAAGTCCCATCCGGCGCGAAACCGCGGGTGCTCGAGCAGGCGGTACGGCCGCTGGCCGGAGCGCTGCTCGAAGCGCGGCTGCAGCGACCAGATCTCCTTGATCGTCGCCTCAAACCGGCGCGGGATCGCGATCTGCTTCGCCTGGCGCTCGAGCACCGCGTCCATTGCGGCGTAGAGCGCCGGGATGGCGCGCTCGCCGCGCCCCTTGCCCGACGACCAGGTCGCCAGCACGTCGTGCCAAAGCAGCGTCGCGAACAGGAACGCCGGCGACACGCCGCGGTCCTCGCGCACCCGCTGGTCGGTGTTGGCGAGCGCCAGCTCGATGAAACGCTGGCCCAGCGGCTGCTCCAGCACCACGTCGACCAGCGGCAGGAGCCCGTGCGACAGGCCGTGCGCGCGCAGGCTCTGCAGCGACTCGGCGGCGTGCCCGGACAACAGCAGTTTCTGCATCTCGTCGAACACGCGTGCCGGGGGCACGTTGCCGACCAGCGGGGCGAGCTTGGAGATCGGCGCGGCGGTCTTCGCCTCGATGGCGATGCCGAGCTTGGCGGCCAGCCGCACCGCGCGCAGCATCCGGACCGGGTCTTCCCGGTAGCGGGTCGTCGGCGGCCCGATGAGCTTCAGCCGGCGGGCGCGGATGTCGGCAACACCGCCGACGTAGTCCCAGATCGTCTCGGTCGTGGGATCGAAGTAGAGCGCGTTGATCGTGAAGTCGCGGCGGGCGGCGTCCTGGCCCTGCGTGCCGTAGACGTTGTCGGACAGCAGGCGCCCGTGCTCGTCGGCGGCCTCGTCACCCTGCGGCGCGCGGAACGTCGACACCTCGATCGTCTCCGCCCCGACGTGGACGTGGACCAGCCGGAAACGGCGGCCGATGAGGTAGGCGCGGCGGAACAGCGGCTTGACCTGCTCGGGCTCGGCGTCGGTCGCGATGTCGAAGTCCTTGGGCGGGATGCCGAGCAGGAGGTCGCGGACGGCCCCGCCGACGACGAAGCCCTTGAAGCCCGCCTCCTGCAGCCGGCGGATGACCTGGTTGGCGGCATTGGACAGCTGATCGCGGCGCACCGGGTGGTCTTCCGGGCCGTAGATGCGCGGGTCGCGTGCAGCCCTGGCCCCGCCGGGAATAAGGCGCGCGAGCAGGCGGCGGATCATGGGAGGAACCGGGCGGGGCCCGGAGCGGCGGCGGCGGCGGACAACGGTGTCAGCGGGTCGGATCGCGGTGGGTGCGCGAAAGGGACGCAACGTATAGAAGAATCAACATCATAGCATGTCGATGTCGGCGCGTTCGGCGCGCCAGGCACCGGGAGCGAGGCCCGCGACGGTCCATGGACCGACGGCGTGGCGAATGAGCCGCAGTGTCGGCAAGCCGACCGCCGCGGTCATCCGGCGCACCTGCCGGTTCTTGCCCTCGGTCAGCGTGATCCGCAGCCAGGCGGTGGGGATCGCCTTGCGCACCCGGATCGGCGGGTGTCGCGGCCAGAGCCCCGGCGGCTCGGCGATCACCTCGGCGCCGGCCGGCGCCGTCGTGAAGTCCGGCAGCGCGACGCCGCGGCGCAGCGCGGCCAGCGCCGCGGCCCCGGGGACGCCCTCGACCTGTACCCAGTAGGTCTTGGCGAGCTTGTGCCGGGGGTGGGCGAGCCGCGCCTGCAACGCGCCGTCGGCGGTCAGGACCACCAGACCCTCGCTGTCGGTGTCGAGCCGGCCGGCCGGGTAGAACCCCGGGAGGTCGACGAAATCGGCGAGTGTGGGCTTGCCGCTGCCGTCACGCGAGAATTGGCACAGCACGCCGAAGGGCTTGTGGAAGAGGACGACGCCGGAGTCGCCGCCTGGCGGACGGCGCCGGGGCCTCGGCGTGGCGGGATCGGGCGAGATCAAGGATAATCGACGGTTTGCAGCGCTACCCGTATGCCCGGAGCCCGAGGCCACTCGCCCGTGTAGAGGCAATGCCGCGGCAGT
>DATIUK010000315.1:0-1832 GCA_035466885.1 Casimicrobiaceae bacterium | reverse complement strand
GGTGTGGTCCACTACAGCGACAAGGTTCCGCCCGAGGCCGTCAACAAGGGCAGCCAGGAACTGTCCAAGGAAGGCGTTCCGCTGAGGCGGACCGAGCCCGTGCCTACGCCCGAGCAGCGCCGGGCGCGGGAAGCCGAGGACGAGCGCAAGCGCCAGCTCGCCAAGCAGCAGGACGAGGCCGAGCGCCGCGACCGGGCGCTGCTGGCCTCGTACACCAGCGAGCGCGAGATCGACTTGTCGCGCCGGCGCTCGCTCGCGACCATCGAGGCCGTGATCGAATCGGCCACCGCCTACAGCGAACAGTTGAAAAAGCGCAAGGTCGCCGTCGAGCAGCAGCGCGCCGGCTACCGCGACAAACCGGTGCCCATCGTGCTCGAGCGCGAATACGAGGGCATCAACACCGAGCTCGCCAAGCAGGCCGAGCTCATCGGCCAGAAGCGCGCCGAGTGGACCGCCACCGCCGCCCGCTACGACGCCGACCGCGTCCGCTGGCGCGAGCTCTCGGGCCTCGACCGGACCGCACCGGCCACACCGGCCGCGCCCGCCGCACCGGCGACGGCCGGCAGCGCGCCCGTCGCCACCAAGTCGTCCACGCGCTGACCGGCGCCCCGTCGCCCTGGCCCCGGCACGCGCCGGCCGGGGAGGGTGCGCCGCGGGCGCGTCCGCTGCGATAATCGCAGTCCCTTCCCGCATCGACCGGATTCGCCATGGCCCAGTACGTCTACACGATGAACCGCGTGGGCAAGATCGTGCCCCCGAAGCGCGTCATCCTCAAGGACATCTCGCTGTCGTTCTTCCCGGGCGCCAAGATCGGCGTGCTGGGCTTGAACGGTTCCGGCAAGTCGACGCTGCTCAGGATCATGGCCGGCGAGGACCGCGAGTTCGAGGGCGAAGCGGTGCCGATGCCCAACATGCGCATCGGCTTCCTGCCGCAGGAGCCCCGGCTCGACGCCGACCAGACGGTCCGCGAGGCGGTCGAGCAGGGTCTCTCCGACGTCCTCGAGGCGAAGAAGAAACTCGAGGCGATCTACGCCGCGTACGCCGAGCCGGACGCCGACTTCGACGTCCTCGCGGCCGAGCAGGCCAAGTACGAGGCGGTGATCGAAGCCTCGGGCGCCGACAGCGAGCTGCAGATGGAGATCGCCGCCGACGCACTGCGCCTGCCGCCCTGGGACGCGAGGATCGGCGTGCTGTCGGGCGGCGAGAAGCGCCGCGTCGCACTGTGCCGTCTGCTCCTGTCCAAGCCCGACATGCTGCTCCTCGACGAGCCCACCAACCACCTCGACGCCGAGAGCGTCGACTGGCTGGAGCAGTTCCTGCAGAAGTTTCCCGGCACCGTGATCGCCGTCACCCACGACCGCTACTTCCTCGACAACGCCGCCGAGTGGATCCTCGAGCTCGACCGCGGCTACGGGATCCCCTGGAAGGGCAACTACAGCTCGTGGCTGGAGCAGAAGGAGGCCCGGCTCGAGATCGAGGCCAAGCAGGAAGGCGCGCGGATCAAGGCGATGCAGAAGGAGCTCGAGTGGGTGCGGCAGAACCCCAAGGGCCGGCAGGCGAAGAGCAAGGCGCGGATCGCGCGCTTCGAGGAGCTCTCGTCGCACGAGCACCAGAAACGCAACGAGACCCAGGAGATCTTCATCCCGGTCGCCGAGCGCCTCGGCAACGAGGTGATCGAGTTCAAGGGCGTGTCCAAGGGCTACGGCGACCGGCTGCTGCTCGACAACCTGTCGTTCCGCGTGCCGCCGGGGGCGATCGTCGGCATCATCGGCCCCAACGGCGCCGGCAAGACGACGCTGTTCAAGCTCATCACCGGCGCCGAGGCGCCCGAC
>DATIUK010000314.1:0-2550 GCA_035466885.1 Casimicrobiaceae bacterium | reverse complement strand
GCACCTGACGCTCGCGTTCAACCCGTCGCACCTCGAGGCGGTCAATCCGGTCGTCGAAGGGTCGGTGCGCGCGCGCCAGCAGCGGAAGGGCGATACCCGCGGCGACAAGGTGCTGCCGGTGCTGATCCACGGCGACGCCGCGGTGGCGGGCCAGGGCGTGCTGCAGGAGGTGCTCAACATGGCATCGACCCGCGGCTATTACACCGGCGGCACGATCCACATTGTCATCAACAACCAGATCGGCTTCACGACCTCGGACCCGCGCGACACCCGCGGCACGCTGTACTGCACCGACATCGCCAAGATGGTCGAGGCGCCGATCCTTCACGTCAACGGCGACGATCCCGAGGCGTGCCTGCTCGCCGTCGACATCGCGATGGACTACCGGCAGCAGTTCCACAAGGACGTGTTCATCGACCTCATCTGCTTCCGCCGCCTCGGTCACAACGAGGCCGACGAGCCGATGGTCACGCAGCCGCTGATGTACAAGAAGATCGGCCAGCACCCGGGCACGCGCAAGCTCTACGCCGACCGGCTGGTCGCCGAGGGCGCCATCGCTGCCGAGGACGCCGAGGCGATGATCGCGGCCTACCGCGCCGCGATGGACAAGGGCACCCACACGAACAAGACGATCCTGTCCAACTACAAGGCGCCGTACTCGGCCGACTGGTCGCCCTACACCAGGGGCTTCAAGTGGACCGAGCCGGCCGACACCACGGTGCCGATGAAGGCGCTGAAAGCGCTGGCGAAGAAGGTCTGCGAGGTCCCGGCAGGCTTCAAGCTGCACCCGCGCGTCGAGAAGGTGATCGCCGACCGCAGGGCGATGGCCGATGGCAAGATGGCGCTCGACTGGGGGATGGGCGAGACGCTCGCGTACGCGACGCTGCTCGACGACGGCTACGGCGTGCGGCTGTCCGGCGAGGATGTCGGCCGGGGAACCTTCGTCCATCGCCACGCGGTGCTGCACGACCAGAATCGCGAAAAGTGGGACTCGGGCACCTGGGTCCCGCTCGAGCACCTCAAGGAGGGCCAGCCGACGATCGAGATCATCGACTCGGTGCTGACCGAACTCGGCGTGCTTGGCTTCGAGTACGGCTACGCGACGTCGGACCCCCAGCGGCTGGTGATCTGGGAGGCGCAGTTCGGCGACTTCGCCAACGGCGCGCAGGTGGTCATCGACCAGTTCATCAGTTCCGGCGAGGCGAAGTGGGGCCGCCTCTGCGGCCTCGTGCTGCTGCTGCCGCACGGCTACGAAGGCCAGGGTCCCGAGCACTCGTCGGCGCGCCCCGAGCGCTTCCTGCAGCTCTGCGCCGAGCACAACATGCAGGTCTGCGTGCCGACCACGCCGGCGCAGATCTACCACCTGCTGCGCCGGCAGATGATCCGCCCCTACCGCACGCCGCTGGTCGTGATCAGCCCCAAGAGCCTGCTGCGGCACAAGGAGGCGGTGTCGACGCTCGAGGAGCTGGCCGACGGCGGCTTCCAGACGGTAATCGGCGAGACCGAGAAGATCACCGCCCGCAGCGTCAGGCGCGTGATCCTGTGCACCGGCAAGGTGTACTACGAGCTCCTCGCCTACCGCCGCGAGCACAAGATCACCGACGTCGCGATCATCCGCTTCGAGCAGCTCTATCCGTTCCCGCACGACGAGTACAAGAAGCAGCTCGCGAAGTTCCCCAACGCGAAGGAAGTCGTCTGGTGCCAGGAGGAGCCGCAGAACCAGGGCGCGTGGTACCGGTTGCGCGCGTACTTCCGCGCCGACGCCGGACCCAAGCAGGTGGTCGCCTACGCGGGACGGCCGGTCTCCGCGTCGCCCGCGGTCGGCTACCTGTCCAAGCACCTGGCCCAGCAGAAGCAACTGATCGAGGATGCGTTCGCGCCCAAGCTGTCCGAGGGCGAGATGCTCGTCGGAACCTGATAGGAAAGCCGATCATGCGAGTCGAAGTCAAAGTTCCCCAGTTGCCGGAATCGGTGTCCGAAGCCACCCTCGTGAGCTGGCACAAGCAGCCCGGCGAGGCGGTCAAGCGCGACGAGAACCTGATCGACGTCGAGACCGACAAGGTCGTGCTCGAGTTGCCCTCTCCCGCGGCAGGCGTGCTCGTCGAGGTCCTCAAGGCCGACGGGGCCACGGTCGCCGGCAAGGAGGTGATTGCCGTCATCGATTCCGACGCCACGGCGGCAATGGCCGCGGCGGCCGTCGCGCAACCGGCGGCCGTGGCACCGACGCCGATGGCCGCCGCCGCAGCGTCGGCCACATCGGTCGCCGCCGCCTCGCCTTCCGCGCGCAAGATCATGACCGAGCAGGGGATGAGCGCCGCCGATGTGCAGGGCACCGGCCGCGGTGGCCGCGTCACCAAGGGCGATGTGCTCGGCGCGGCAAGCGCACCGATGCCGACGCCCGCCAAGCCCGCGGTTGCGACGGCACCGGTGGTGCCCGCACCGACCCGGCCGGCTCCGACCGCGCCCGCGCGGCCGGCAGCGCGCGGGCAGCGCCCGGAGCAGCGCGTGCCGATGTCGCGGCTGCGCCAGCGCGTCGCGGAGCGCCTCGTC
>DATIUK010000313.1:0-1769 GCA_035466885.1 Casimicrobiaceae bacterium | reverse complement strand
TCGCGCGGGCCGGTCGGCACGACGTCGGTGTGCCCGGCGAAGCAGACCAGCGGGCGCGCGTCGCCGCGGCGCGCCCAGAGGTTGGTGACCCCGCCGGCGACGATCGACTCGCACGCGAACCCGAGCGGAGCGAGGCGCGCGGCGATCAGCGCCTGGCAGCCGGCGTCGTCGGGCGTCACCGATGCCCGCTCGATCAGGTCGCAGGCGAGCGCCAGGGTCGGATCGCCGTGGGCGAAGGGCGACGACGGGGCAGGGCGCGCGGGACCGCGCTTCGCGTCCATGGCGGCGGTCGGCCCGCGGTCAGAGCGGGCGCTCGAGGAGCTCGGGGTCGATCGCCATGCCGCTGAAGTCGGCCTGCGGCCGCCGCTTGGCGTTCTCGGGCTCGTCGTTCTTCATGCTGTCGACGCGCGCGGTCGGCGAGTTCTGGTTGATGAGCCAGGCGAGGTTGGTCGGGGAATCCGCCGCCGTCATCGCCTCATCGTAGGAGATCGTGCCGTCGAGATAGAGCCGCGAGAGCGCCTGCTCGAAGGTCTGCGACCCCGGGTAGAGCGACTGCTCCATCGCCTCCTTGATCTGGGCGACCTCGCCGTTCTTGACCAGGTCGGCGATCAGCGAGGTGTTGAGCAGGATCTCGACCGCCGGCTGCAGCGTTCCCTCCTTGTTGCGCACGAGGCGCTGCGAGACGATGGCCCGCAGGCCGATCGACAGGTCGGACAGCACCGCCGAGCGCGCGTCGTAGGGGAACAGGTTGATGATCCGCGACAGCGCGTGGTAGCTGTTGTTGGCGTGGATCGTCGACAGGCAGAGGTGGCCGGTGAGCGTGTGCAGCAGCGCCTGCTGCATCGTCTCCTTGTCGCGGATCTCGCCGATCATGATGAGGTCCGGCGCCTCGCGCAGTGCGTTCTGCAGCGCCTTGTTGTAGGTCAGCGTGTCGACGTGGATCTCGCGCTGGTTGACGAGGCTCTTCTTGTGCTCGAACAGGTACTCGATCGGGTCCTCGATGGTGAGGATGTGGCCGGTGCGGTTGCTGTTGCGGTGGTCGATCATCGCCGCCAGCGTGGTCGACTTTCCCGAGCCGGTCGCGCCGGCGACCAGCACCAGCCCGCGCTTCTCCATCACCAGCTCGAGCAGCACCGGCGGCAGCCGCAGCTGCTCGAAGCGCGGGATCGTGCTGCGGACGTAGCGGACGACCAGCCCGATCGAGCCGCGCTGGCGAAAGATGTTGATCCGGAAGTTGCCGACGGCAGGGTCGAGATGGGAGATGTTCATCTCCATGTCGTTCTCGAACTCGCGCGCCTGGTCGGCGGACATCAGCTCGTAGGCGATCCGCCGCACCGTCTCGGTGTCCATCGGCTGGGTCGACACCGGGTGGACGATGCCGTTGATCTTGATGTTGATCGGCGCACCGACCGAGATGAAGATGTCGGACGCCTGCTTTTCTGCCATCAGCCGGAACAGTCGGTCGAGATACATGGAAGCACTCCGGGGCTACAATGGCGCCTCTTCGGCGGCCGGACCCGATGATGATGTCATGAATCGCGCGGGGCTGCCAGTCGCGCCGCGCCCGGCGCCCGGCCGGGCGGATGGCGCGTCGGCGCCGAAGCGACAGACACCGGCGGCGGCGCCGCGCGCCGCGTCCATTCGGGAGGAGTGCTGCACATGCTGGCCATCATCGGCGGCTCGGGTCTCACCAAGCTGTCCACGCTCGCCGTCGCCCACCGCGAGGTCGTGCGCACGCCCTACGGCGAGCCGTCCTCGGCGCTGCTCTA
>DATIUK010000312.1:0-4278 GCA_035466885.1 Casimicrobiaceae bacterium | reverse complement strand
TACAAGTTCGACGCCCCGCCGCTGCCCGTTGCGCCGCTCAAGGTCGCCGAGGCGCCGAGGCCGGCACCGGCGCCGGTGGTCGCGCCGCCGCCCCCGCCGGCGCCCGCTCCGGCACCGGCGCCCGCTCCGGCGCCCGCGCCGCAGGTGCAGAAGATCACGCTGGACTCGAAGGTGCTGTTCGACTTCGACAAGGCGGTGCTGAAGCCCGAGGGCAAGGCGGCGATCGACAGCATGGTGGTGGGCAAGCTGAAGGACGTCCAGAAGCTCGAGGTGGTGCTGGTGACCGGTCACACCGACCGTATCGGCACGGAAGCCTACAACCAGAAGCTGTCCGAGCGCCGCGCCGACGCGGTGCGCGACTACCTGGTGAGCAAGGGTGTCGACAAGGCGAAGATCGAGACCATCGGCATGGGCGAGAAGCAGCCGGTCGTGCAGTGCGATCAGAAGAACCTGAAGGACCTGATCGCCTGCCTGGCGCCCAATCGCCGTGTCGAGGTGCAGGTCAAGGGGGAGGCGACCAAGCGCTGAACCCCGCAGCCGCAACCAAAGGCCCCGCTTCGGCGGGGCTTTTTTTCGCCGGCGAGGGCGCTCAGCGCGCGCCTGCGGCGGTGAGCGCGCGGACCATCGGCTCGTAGCCTCGCGAGCGGGCGAGTGCCAGCGGCGTCTGCCCGCTGCGATCGGTGATCGCGGTGCTGGCCCCGGCCTTGAGCAGGGCATCGAGCGTCGCCTGGTGGCGCTTGCCGCCGTCGCCCAGCACGATCGCCTCGATCAGCGCGGTCCAGTGCAGGTTGTTGACGTGGTCGAGCGGCGCGCCCGCCGCGATCAGCTGCCGGACCACGCCGTCGTGCCCGAGGTGGGCGGCGGCGATCAGCGCAGTGCCGTCGTAGCGGCTGGTGACGAGCTTCGCGCTCGCGCCCCCTGCGAGCAGGATCGCGAGCGTCTCCTCGTCGTCGGCGACCGCGGCGATGGTCACCGCGTCGTAGCGGCCGTTCTCGAACGCGGCCGTGTCGGCGCCGGCCTTGAGCAGCGCCTTCACCGCGCCGCGCTGGCGGGCGAACGTCGCCACGTGCAGCGGCGTGCGGCCCTGGGCGTCGCGCGCTTCCAGCGCCGCCTTGCCGCCGGCGGCGAGGCGCTCGACCGCCGGCACGTCGCCGCGCCAGGCGGCGGCGTGCAGCCCTGTATAGGCGGCCGCCTCCGCCGCCGTGGGCGGCACCTGCGCCACCGCCGGCAGCGGGCAGAGCGCCAGCGCCGCCACCACTAGCCCCAGGCGCAGCGCGGTCACTTCAGCAGGTCCTTGACCTTGTCGAGCGCCGTCGTCGCACACTGGTCGTCGAGGTTGCCAGCCGGGGCGCCGCCGATGCCCACGCCGCCGATGACCTCGGTGCCGACCTTGATCGGCACGCCGCCGCCCAGCACCAGGAAGCCGGGGATGTCGCCCAGCGTCGCTGCGCCCGGGTTCTTTTGCATGATCTCCAACATGGCCACGGTCGAGTTCTTCGCCGACGCCGCCGTGAAGGCCTTCTGCTGGCTCGCACCCAGCGTGTGCGGTCCGGCGTTGTCGGCGCGCTGGACGGCGCGCACGCCGCCGGCGCGGTCGACCACGGTGACCGTGACCGAGTAGCCGTTCGCCGCGCAGGCGGCCACGCCCGCCGCCGCGATCTGGTTGGCGAGTTCCAGCGACATGTTGCGTTCGGTGCGCACGGCCTGCGCGTGGGCGAGCGGGGCAGCGAGGCAGAGGGCGATGAGGCTCGCGCGAAGGATCGAGGACATGGGTGTTCTCCTGTGCAGTGCGGCCGCGATTCGACCGTGCGCTCACTTTAGGAGAACCGCTTGCGCGCGCCCATTCGGGCCGCTACGCCTTGGCGTCCGTAGTTCTACGGAGTGCCCGGCGACGCGCCGCCCTCGACCAGGTCGGCGTAGCGGCGGATCACCTGCGCCAGCGACTCGGCCTCGAGCTTGGCGAACAGGTTGGCCCGGTGCGTCTCGACGGTGCGCGGCGACAACGCGAGCGCGCGCCCGATCTCCTTGTTGGTGAGCCCGGCGACGATGAGCGAGAGCACCTCGCGCTCGCGCTCGGAGAGGCGTTCGTAGCGCTCGCGCGCGTGGCGGTCGGCGCGATGCCGCTCGCGCGAGCGCACGTGCGCGCGCACCGCCTTCTGCAGCGCATCCAGCAGCAGGTCGTCGGCGACGGGCTTTTCGAGGAATTCCGCAGCGCCGGCCTTGAACGCGCGGCGGCAGAGGTCGACGGTGCCGTGGCCGGTGAGCATGATCACCGGCTGGTCGACGCCTTGCGCGATCAGCGTGTCGAGCACCGTGAGGCCGCTGACGCCGGGCATCCGGATGTCGAGCACGATCGCGCCGATCGCTTCGCGGTCGAATCGGGCGATGAATGCCTGCGGGTCCGCCCAGGGTTGTACGCGCAGCCCCACGGTGCCGATCAGCCGCGCGAGCGCGTCGCGCACCGCCGCGTCGTCGTCGATGAGGTGGACCAGCGGCGAGGTCGGCACGCCACCCGACTCGGCAGCGGGGGCCGATGGGGTCGCGGGCTTCATCGGGCTGCCTGCGTTGCGCGCGGCAGCGCCAGCCGGAACACGGCGCCGCGCGGATCGGCGTTGGTGCAGGCGAGCGTGCCGTGCATCGACGCGGCGAGCGTCTCGCACAGGCTCAAGCCCAGCCCCAGGCCGCCCGGGCGCGTCGTGAAGAACGGCTCGAAGACACGCGGCAGCGCCTCGGCGGGAATCCCCGGACCGCTGTCCGCGACCGTCAGCACCCCACGGTCGCCGTCGACGGCGGTGGAGAGTCCGAGGCGTCGCTCCGTCGCCGGGACCGCTTCCAGCGCCTGCAGCGCATTGGTGAGGAGGTTGTGGACGATCTGCTCCAGCGCGACCGGCTCGGCCAGCACCACCGGCCCGTCCGCGGCGGGCGCGAGCGCTGGCGCGACGCCCAGTCGGCGGCAGTCGGGCAGCAAGAGGTCGAGCACCCGCCGCACTGCCTCGTCGAGCCGAACCGGCTGCAGTCGCTCGCCCAATCCCGGGCGTTCCACCGCGCGCCGCAGGCGTCCGACGACCTCGCCGGCGCGCTGCGCCTGGCGCGCCGCCTGGCCGATCGCGTCGCGCGCCGCGGGAACGTCCGGCGGATCGTCGTCGAGCAGCCGCTCGGCGGCGTTGGCGTTGGCCAGCACCGCGGTCAGCGGCTGATTGACTTCGTGCGCCATGCCCGCGGCAAGCTCGCCCAGTGCATTGAGCCGCCCCACCTGCCCGAGGCGCAGGAGTTCCTGCGCGCGGCGACGGGCTTCGCGCTGGTTGAGCAGCATCTGCGCGAGTCCGATGGCTGCGGCGAGCGCCGCGACCCAGGCGAGCATCGACAGCCACGGCAGCTCGACCCAGCCAACGTCGAGTTCGGCGACGACGTCGAACGGCTGGCTGTCGGCGGCGAGGTGTTTGCGGAAGTCGAACCGCCACCCCCCGCCCTTCTCCGCAGCGCCGGCGTGGAGCACGCGGCGCTGCCCGTCGAACTCGAGGCGCACGCGCGCCGGCGCGTCGGCCGCCAGAGGCCACTCGGCCGTCGGTGCCAGTGCCGCGAGGTCGACGACCAGCGCGAAGCTGGCCGGGTCCGCCGCGCGCACGACCGTGTAGCGACCGCCGGCGAAGTCGACCCCGGCCAGCGCGGCGCGACCAGCGGCCCGCGACACTTTCTCGCCCGCCTGCAGTGCCGCCGCGTCCGCTCCCGGCCAGCCCGCGGCAGCACGGCGCAGCACTCGCAGGAGCTGCGGGTAGACGGCCGGCAGGCGCTCCTCGGGCGTCGCTTCGGAGGCGCCGCCCGGCTGCAGGATCGCCAGCGTGTCGAGGATCGCGTCATGCTGGACGACCCGTTGGCTGAGGAGACGATGGATGATCCGCGCGTCGGTCTCGAACGCCGCGCGCCGCGCGGAGAGGTCGTTCGCAGCAATCGCGACTGCGCCGGCCAGCGCCAGCACCGCACCAACGGCAAGGAGGGACTTCTGCACGGGGCGAAGTATTGGCCGCCGGGTCCCGTCGGGTCAACCGTGCCGCGGGCCCGCCGCGGCTATACTGCCTGTCGTGTTCCCTGCGGCGCCGTGACCGGACGCCGCGCGACCGGAGGGCAGCGCATGACGCAGTGGCTGAGGAAGTTCGAACGCGTGATCGTCGGCGCGCTGATCGTGATGCTCGCGCTGGTCGTCGCTCTGGCGGCCATCGAGCTCGGCTGGATTCTGGTGGTTGACATTGCGTCGCCCCCGGCGCTGCTCCTGGAAGTCCA
>DATIUK010000311.1:0-5221 GCA_035466885.1 Casimicrobiaceae bacterium | reverse complement strand
GTACGTCGCCACCGCGTCGGTACCCGCGGTCACGCGGACCTGCGCCGACGGGAAGCCGACCCAGGTGACGAACGCTGCCGCGTGCGCCCGGCGGCAGCTCTCGCAGTGGCAATGGCAGCAGAACCGCGAAGGGAAGCGGGCGATGAAACGGACCGTACCGCACATGCAGCGGCCGCGGGCTTCGCCGGGGGCGTCCGGGACGGCGGTCACGATCATCCTCAGTCGGGGCGAAAGCGCGCGGCGCCGGTGTAGAGCAGGTAGTGCCGGTTGGCGGCGCGGCCGAGCATCGTGATGCCCACCTTGCGCGCGATCTCATAGCCCATCTGTGTCAGCCCCGACCGGGAGACGAGGAAGGGGATGCCCATCTGCGCCGCCTTGATCACCATCTCGGAGGTGAGCCGGCCGGTCGTGTAGAAGATCTTGTCGCCGCCGTCGATCCGGTCGAGCCACATCCGGCCGGCGATCGCGTCGACGGCGTTGTGGCGGCCGACGTCCTCGACGAACATCAGGATCTCGGAGCAGGCGTTGCCGTTGGTCGCAAGTGCGCAGCCGTGGATCGCGCCGGCCTGCTTGTAGATCGTGTCGTGCCGGCGCACGCCCTCGAGCAGCGCGTACAGCGTCGAGCGCGACAGCGTGGCGCCGGCCGGCAGCCGGACGTCGTCGATCTCGGCCATCAGGTCGCCGAAAACGGTGCCCTGGCCGCAGCCGGTGGTCTTGGTCCGCTTCGCCATCCGGGCGTCGAGGTCGCGCAGCCCCGTCCGGGTCCGGACCGCCACCGCGCCCGTGTCCCAGTCGACCTGCACCGAGACGATGTCCTCGATCGCGTCGACGAGACGCTGGTTGCGCAGGTAGCCGATGGTCAGCGCCTCGGGCGCGCCGCCCAGGGTCATCAGCGTCAGGAGTTCCTGCTTGTCGACGTAGATCGTCAGCGGGTGCTCGCCGGCGATCGGCGTCACGCGGACGGCGCCGGTCTCGTCGATGGCCTCGACGTCGACGGTCGCGGGGCGCGCGGCGTCGGTGACGAGCGGCCGGTACGGCGCTGCAGGCGCCTGCGCAAGGACGGCGCTCACGCCGTCGCCCCGGCGACGGCGCCGCGCAGCCAGCGTATGAGCGGCAGGAGGTCGCGGAAGTGGCCGGCCAGGTCGGCGGCGAGGTCCTTCGGCGGGTGCCGCGCGAGGTCGGTCTCGACGATCGCGAAGAAATGCCGCTGCCGGATCGCGTCGATGTGCGGCAGGTCGGCGGCGAAGCCCTTGGGCGGGCGCGACAGCGCGTCTTCGTCGGCGAGCCCGCCGTAGGTGGCCGCGAACCGCCGGTCGGCGAGCGCACGCGTCAGCAGCGCCGGCTTCGCCGCGATGTGGCGGCGGATCGCGAGCAGGATCTGCGGCTCCGGCCGGTAGATGCCGCCGCCGGCCATCAGCATTCCGGCGTGGTCGATGTGGAAGTAGTAGCCGGGCGCCTGCCCGCGCTTGGAACGGTCGCCGATCGCCGCGGAGAACTGCGTCTTGTACGGCGCCTTGTCCCTGGCGAACCGCGTGTCGCGGTAGATGCGGAACACGGCTTTCCCGGGATCGATCGTGCCGACGTCGTGATCGAAGCGCGCGACCCGCGCCGCGACGTCGGCGACCAGCTCGAGGAACTCCTCGCGCAGGATGTCGTAGGCGGGCTTGTTCCACGCGAACCACGGGCGGTTGTTGTTCCGCTCGAGGCCGGCGAGGAACTCGATCAGGGCGTCGACCTGCATGGGTGGGATCGGGGGCTGCGCTGCCGCTTCGCTATCCGCCGATGTAGCTCATTTCGACCTTCGGGCGCGCCGCGGTCTCCGCGGTGCGGATCTCCGAGTAGCGGTCGTCGCGGCGGCGCCAGACCGCGTCGATCGCGGCGCCGAGCTCGGCGTCGGAAGCGCCGCCGCGCAGCAGCGCGCGCAGGTCCCAGCCCTGGTTGGCGAACAGGCAGCTGAAGAGCTTGCCCTCGGTCGACAGCCGCGCGCGCGTGCAGTCGCGGCAGAACGCCTGCGTGACCGAGGCGATGACGCCGATCTCGCCGCTGCCGTCGCGGTAGCGCCAGCGCTCGGCGACTTCGCCGGCGTAGTTGGCGTCGACGGGCTCGAGCGGCATCTCGGCATCGATCGCCCGGACCACCTCGCTCGCCGGCAGGACGTCGTCCATCCGCCAGCCGTTGGTCGCGCCGACGTCCATGAACTCGATGAAGCGCAGGATGTGCCCGGTGCCCCGGAAGCGGCGCGCCATGGGCAGGATCTCGTGCTCGTTCATCCCGCGCTTGACGACCATGTTGAGCTTGATCGGCGCCAGCCCGGCCGCGGCGGCGGCATCGATTCCCGCCAGCACGTTCGCGACGGGGAAGTCGACGTCGTTCATCCGGCGAAAGACGGCGTCGTCGAGCGAGTCGAGGCTGACGGTCACGCGGCCGAGGCCGGCGTCCTTCAGCGCGCTTGCCTTGCGCGCGAGCAGCGCGCCGTTGGTCGTCAGCGTGAGGTCGAGCCCGCCGATGCCGGCGAGCATCTCGACCAGGCGCTCGACGTTCCGCCGCAGCAGCGGCTCGCCGCCGGTGAGGCGGATCTTCTCGACACCGTGCGCCTTGAACACGCGTGCGAGCCGCGTGATCTCCTCGAACGACAGCAGGTCGGAGTGCGCGAGGAACGGGTAGTCGCGCCCGAAGACGTCCTTGGGCATGCAGTAGACACAGCGGAAGTTGCAGCGGTCGGTGACCGAGATGCGCAGGTCGCGCAGGCCGCGCCCGAGGGCGTCGACGGGGGGTGCGGCCGCGGCCCCGGTCGCGTCGGCGGCGGCGCGCAACAGCGTGTCGCGACGCCGGGCGGCATCGTCGCCGGAGCGGTCGGCAATCGGGATGATCGTGGCCATCGGGAGCAGCGGCGCGAGAGAGGCGCGCACGGGAGAGAGATGGTATCAGACGCATTGCGCGCTGGTGTATGATCGGCGCCCTGTTGCGCGACAGTAAGACGCGCTTCGTCGTCCGGGAAGACCATGTCGATTCCGCGGGTTCTGGTGGCCGTCACGCTGGTGAAGAGATCGCTGTCGAGCCGCTGGGCGTCGGAGCGCTGGGAGCCCGAATCGATCGACGTGCTCGGCGAGGCGATCGCACCGGACGCCACGCCTACGCGACGGCCCACCGCCGATGGCGGCTGGCGCTTCGCACCGTACGCGGTCGAGCTGCACCGCTCCGAAGCCGAGGGGTATCACCTCAATCTGGTCGCGCCGCTGCCCAAGGCGTTCGTGCTGCTGCGCCCCGCCGAGACCGAAGCCGGGCCGCCGCTGGTCCCGCTGCTGGTGACCGTCAGCTACAACGAGGCGGCGCGGATGCTCGACGGCGGGGAATCCGTCGAGGCGGTGCCGCTTCCGGCGTCGCTGTACGAGTGGATGCGACCGTTCGTCGAAGAGAACTACAAGCCGGAGCCGCGAAAGAAGATGAAGCGCAACGACCCGTTCGCCGAGGGCGCTTTCCGCCGCGATCCGCGGACCGGGCATTGAAGATGGCGCGCGCACGCGCGGCGCGTGGGCGCCGGTGACGATGGCCGACAGCGCGCCTCCCGCCGACCGTTTTTCGCTTCGCCGCTGGTCGCAGCGCAAGCTCGCCGCGGCGCGGGCGGCGGACGCGCCGGCGATGACCCCGGCCGCGGTCGTGCCTGCCGTGCCCGCAGCACCGGGCCTGCCCGGCCCAGGTGCCGCGGCGCCGCTGCCTGCCCCAGCTGCAGCGCCTCCCGCCCGGGAGCTGCCGGCCATCGATACGCTGTCGCTTGCGTCCGACTTCTCGCCCTTCCTGCAGCCCGATGTCGACGAATCGCTGCGGCGCCAGGCGCTGAAGAAGCTCTTTGCGCAACCGGCATTCAACGTGATGGACGGGCTCGACGTCTATATCGACGACTACGGCAAGCCCGATCCGATTGCGCCGGAGATCGTCCGCCAGCTCGTGCAGGGCCGCTATCTTTTCGATCCGCCGCGAACCCGCGTGAACGCCGAGGGGGAGGTCGAGGACGTGCCCCCGGATGAGGCCGCGGCGGTGCCGGAGGCCGCGGCGGTGCCGGAGGCCGAGGTCGCGCCGGATGCGCTGGCCGCGCTGCCGGACGGGCCTCTGCCCTTTACGACCGCCCCGGCGGCGGCCGAGTCCCCGGTGCCGACGGCGCCGCCTGCCGCGGAAACGCGATCATGACCCTCGCCGGAAAGAAGCTTCACCTGTGCTCGTGCAACGGCACGATGCCGCTCGACGGCGCGACGCTGGCGCGGGTCCTCGACCTGCCGGCGCCGCCGCCGGTGCGTCGCCTGCTCTGCCAGAAGGAGATTGCCGCCTTTGCCGACGACGCGGCGGGCGACGTCGTCGTCGCCTGCACGCAGGAGGCGCGGCTGTTCGGAGACGTTGCCGAGGAGGGCGGACGGACACAGACGATCCGCTTCGTGAACATCCGCGAGACCGCGGGGTGGTCGGCGCAGGCGACGGAGGCGACGCCGAAGATCGCGGCGCTGCTGGCGGCCGCCGGATTGCCCGAGCCCGATCCGGTGCCCAGCGTGTCGTACCGGTCGGCGGGGCAACTGCTGATCGTCGGGCCGGCGGACGCCGCGCTGCACTGGGCGGGCGTGCTTGCGCCGCAACTCGCGGTCACCGTTCTCGTCACCGGCCGGGCGGTCGGTGCGGAGCTGCCGGCGACGCGCAGCTACCCGGTGTTCTCGGGGGAGGTCACCGGGATCACTGGCTGGCTGGGGGCCTTCGAGGTCGCATGGCGGCAGGCGAATCCGATCGACCTCGACCTTTGCACCCGTTGCAATGCGTGCATCAGGGCCTGCCCCGAGAATGCGATCGACTGGAGCTACCAGGTCGATCCCGACCGCTGTCGCTCCCATCGCGCCTGCGTGGCCGCCTGCGGCACGACCGGGGCGATCGACTTCGCGCGCGCGGACGTCGCGCGCAGCGAGCGCTTCGACCTCGTACTGGACCTCGCGCGGACGCCGACCCTGCGCATGCACCAGCCGCCGCAGGGCTACCTCGCGCCCGGGGCCGACCCGGTGGAGCAGGCCAGCGCGGTGGCTGCCCTCGCGGCGATGGTCGGCGAGTTCGAGAAACCGAAGTTCTTCACCTACAAGTCGTCACTCTGTGCCCACAGCCGGTCGCAGAAGCCCGGCTGCAACCAGTGCATCGACGTTTGCTCGACCGCGGCGATCCGTGCCGATGGCGACCACGTCGTCGTCGAGCC
>DATIUK010000310.1:0-4425 GCA_035466885.1 Casimicrobiaceae bacterium | reverse complement strand
AATGCGAGCCTCTGGGCGTAGGCGGCGTACGAGGTCCTGGTGTCGATCCGGTTCTCGCCGAGCAGCGTCGCGACCTCCTGCTGGTAGGCGAAGTCGGAGGCGCGTCGGAGCAGGTCTGAGTCGATGGCGGGCGCTGCCGCTGCCGCGGGCGGGTTCGCCGGCGCCGGAGCACCGGCTTGGGCGAAGACGGTCGTGACCACGAGACATCCGGCTGCGAGGCCGGCAATGGCGCCACCGACGTTGGCGGATGCACGAAAGGTGTTGGTATTGGCGGGTTTCATGGGCGAGGGAGAGTACCGGCTGGCGAGCGCGCCGACAAGCGGCCGCCCGGGCGGCGACGGCTGCTGCAGGGGCCTCGTCGCGGTCATTCAGTGTAGAGTAAACGGATGCCCAAGCCTACTGCCGTGCCGCCGGCGGCCGCCGCCGCCCGACCGTCGACGACCCCGGGAGGTGATCGCCGGTTGCGCTTGTCGGACATCCTGAAGCTCCTGGTCAACGACGGCTGGGTCGACGCTGAGACCGCGGATCGGCTCGCGCGTTCCCCGATCCGCGGCAGCGACGGCCCGCTGGAGCTCATCGCCAACCAGAAGTGGCGGTCGGCGACGCCGCCGCACAAGCTGCTGACGCTGGAGACCCTGGTCGAGTGGCTGGCCGGCAAGCTCGGCATCCCCTACGTGCACGTCGATCCGTTGAAGATCGACCTGGTCGCGGTCACGCAGACGATGTCCTACGGCTACGCCGAGCGCTACCGAATCCTGCCGATCGCGGTGACCCGCGACACGCTGCGCGTGGCGACCAGCGAGCCCTTCGTCCGCAACTGGGCGGACGAGCTCGAGAGCATCCTGCGCCTCAAGGTCGAGCTCGTGTTCGCCAACCCGGTCGACATCCGGCGCTACATGGGCGAGTTCTACACCCTCGCGCGCTCGATGAAGAAGGCGCAGGAGACCTCGCACGGCAACCTGTCGCTCGCCCGCAACTTCGAGCAGCTGGTCGAACTGGGCGAGCGCGGCAACCTCGACGCCAACGACCAGCACGTCGTCCACATCGTCGACTGGCTCTGGCAATACGCGTTCGAGCAGCGCGCCTCCGACATCCACATCGAACCGCGCCGCGACGTCGGGCTGGTGCGGTTCCGGATCGACGGCGTGCTGCACCAGGTCTATGCGATCCCGGTGCCGGTGCTGCTCGCGGTCACCTCGCGGGTGAAGCTCCTCGCGCGGATGGAGATCGTCGAGAAGCGGCGCCCGCAGGACGGCCGCATCAAGACGGTGTCCCCGGAGGGGCAGGAGGTGGAGCTCAGGATCTCGACCATGCCCACGGCGTTCGGCGAGAAGATCGTGATGCGGATCTTCGCCCCGGACGTCCTCGTCCGCGATTTCTCCGAGCTGGGCTTCTCCGCCGAGGACCGCGACCGATGGGAGAAGATGATCGGCGAGCCGAACGGGATCATCCTCGTCACCGGGCCGACCGGCTCGGGCAAGACGACGACGCTGTACTCGTCGCTGAAGCAGCTCGCCACGCCCGAGGTCAACGTCTGCACGGTCGAGGACCCGATCGAGATGATCGAGCCCGCGTTCAACCAGATGCAGGTGCAGCCGGGCCTGGGCGTCGATTTCGCGCACGGCGTGCGCACGCTGATGCGCCAGGATCCGGACATCATCATGGTCGGCGAGATCCGCGACCGCGACACCGCCGACATGGCGGTGCAGGCTGCGCTGACCGGGCACCTCGTGCTGTCGACGCTGCACACCAACGATGCACCGACCGCGGTGACGCGCCTGCTCGACCTCGGCGTGCCGCAGTACCTGCTCGCCTCGACGCTGCTCGGCGTGATGGCGCAGCGCCTGGTGCGCACGCTGTGCCCGCACTGCAAGAAGCCCGGGCCGCCGCCCGACGACGAGACCTGGCGCGCGATCACCGCGCCGTGGCGGGCCGAGAAGCCCGCCGAGGTGATGATGCCGGTGGGCTGCCTCGAGTGCCGGATGACCGGCTACCTCGGGCGCATCGGCCTCTACGAGATCATGCTGATGTCGCCGGGGGTACGCCGGCTGCTCGTGCACGAGGTCGACGACGGCCGGATCCGCGAGCAGGCCTGGAAGGACGGGATGAAGCCGTTGCGGGTGTCGGGGGCGATGAAGGTCGCCGCTGGCGTGACGACCGCCGACGAGGTCGTGAAGGTGGCGCCGCTCGGCTGACGCGGCAGCGAAGGGATCAACTGCGGCGCCATGCCGCCGGGGAATGCGGACATGCGGATCGAATCGGACTTCAAGCTCGACTTCAAGGACGTCCTGGTGCGGCCCAAGCGCTCGACGCTGACCACGCGCTCGGGCGTCGACATCTCGCGCGAGTTCCGCTTCCGCCACTCCGGGACCGAGTACCACGGCATCCCGATCATCGCCGCCAACATGGACGCCACCGGCACGATCGAGATGGCGCGGGTGCTCGACTCCTACCAGCTGTCGACCGCGCTGCACAAGCACTACTCGGTCGACACCTGTGTCGATTTCTTCCGCGGGCTGAAGCGTCCGAGCGCCGCGTTCTACTCGATGGGCATCGCGCGCG
Organism: Casimicrobiaceae bacterium; assembly: GCA_035466885.1. Lineage (GTDB taxonomy): Bacteria > Pseudomonadota > Gammaproteobacteria > Burkholderiales > Casimicrobiaceae > CAIWHR01. Next base: position 1,863 of record DATIUK010000310.1, on the reverse strand, counting down.
CCTACGAGGAGAAGTTCAAGCGGGTGATGGAGGCCACGGCGGGCGCCCCGGAGCCCGTGATCCGCTACGTCTGCATCGACGTCGCCAACGGTTACACCGAGAGCTTCACCCGCTTCGTCCACAAGGTTCGCGAGGCCTGGCCGCACCTCGTCATCATGGCCGGCAACGTGGTGACCGGCGAGATGACCGAGGAACTGATCCTGTCCGGGGCCGACATCGTCAAGGTCGGCATCGGGCCCGGCTCGGTGTGCACCACGCGCAAGCTGACCGGCGTGGGCTACCCGCAGCTGTCGGCGATCATCGAGTGCGCCGACGCCGCGCACGGTCTCGAGGGCCACATCTGCGCCGACGGCGGCTGCGCGACGCCCGGCGACGTCGCCAAGGCCTTCGGCGGCGGCGCCGACTTCGTGATGCTGGGCGGGATGTTCGCCGGGCACGACGAGTGCGGCGGCGAGATCGTCGAGCGCAACGGCGAGCGCTTTCGCCGCTTCTACGGAATGAGCAGCAAGGCGGCGATGGACAAGTACTCGGGCGGGGTGGCGACGTACCGCGCCGCCGAAGGCAAGGAGGTGCTCGTGCCGGCGCGGGGACCGGTTGCCGGCACCGTGCAGGAGATCCTCGGCGGCGTGCGTTCGGCGTGCACCTACGTGGGCGCCCGTCGCCTGCGCGAGCTCTCCAAGCGCACGACGTTCATCCGCGTCAACCAGCAGTTGAACGAGGTTTTCGGGAAGAGCTGAGCGGAGGCTCGGCCCCCAGGCGCCAGGAGCGGCCAGGTTCGTGAGCAGCGGCAATACAGGACACGCGCGTGCGCTCGATGCCGAGCTCCTGCGTACGATCCACGAGATCGAGATTCCGCCGCGGCCGGCGATCCTTGACCGGATCCGCCGCGAGGTGGGCCGCGAGCAGCCGAGTACGCGGTATCTCGGCGTGCAGATCAGCGCCGACGTGGGACTCGCCGCCGGCGTGATCAGGCTCGCCAATTCGGCTTTCTTCGGCTGCCACGGGCGCTCCCGCTCGATCCACGAGGCGCTGATGGTACTCGGCCTCGATGCGACCGCCCGCGCCGTCGCCGCCATCAGCCTGCGGCTGGCGTTTCCCGGCACCTCCCACTACGAGCGTTTCTGGGATGCGTCGGCCCAGATCGCCGCCCTCTCGGGATGGCTCGCCCAGACCGTCCGACAGCCGGGGCTGCGCGCCGACGATGCCTACACCTACGGCCTGTTCCGGGACTGCGGCATCGTGATTCTTCTGCGCCGGGTGCCCGGATACATGAAGACGCTGGAGCGTGCGAATCGCGAGGCCGAGCGCTCTTTCACCGACGTCGAGGGGGACTCCCTGCCGATCCATCACGGCATGGTCGGCTGCCTGCTGGCGCAGAACTGGTGGCTGCCGGAGGAACTGTGCCTTGCGATTCGCCACCACCACGACCTCGCCGCCCTCGGTGGACCCGAGTCCGGCTTGCCCGCCGCCAGCCGCTGCCTGATCGCATTCGGCCAACTGGCCGAGCATGTGCTGCAGCGGGCGACCGGCGCCAGTCAGACCAGGGAGTGGGACAAGCTCGGCGCCGGCTGCCTCGGCGTGCTCGGTCTCGACGAAGCGGATCTCGGTGACCTGTACGACGAGGGGGCCGCGGTGGTCCGACGCAACCGGTGATGGGTGGGACGATGGGTGGGACCCCATCACGCCCCGAAGATTCTTGCCGGACAAGGGTGAATGGCGGAAGGTGTGTCCGTTTTAATAGCTTTTCGCCCATTTTCATACGTTATCGTCGGCCTTCACTCTCTGCGCCAGATCAAGCACTTCTGTAATTCTTCTGGTATTGGGCCTTATTGCTCGCTATCATACAGGCATCAAGGTCGACGG
>DATIUK010000309.1:0-1946 GCA_035466885.1 Casimicrobiaceae bacterium | reverse complement strand
CAGGTCCGCGATCACCGCGGAGGCGGTCGGTTCGGCGCCCGCGCCGGCGCCGTAGTACATGGTCGCGCCGACGGCGTCGCCCTTCACCAGCACCGCGTTCATCGCGCCCTCGACGTTGGCGATCAGCCGCCGGGCGGGTATCAGCGTCGGGTGCACGCGCAGTTCGATGCCCGCCGGCGTGCGGCGGGTGATGCCGAGGAGCTTGATCCGGTAGCCCAGTTCCTCGGCGTAGCGGATGTCCTCGCGGGTGAGCCGCGAGATGCCCTCGGTGTAGCACTTGTCGAACTGCATCGGCACGCCGAAGGCGATCGCCGCCATGATCGTGAGCTTGTGCGCGGCGTCGATGCCCTCGATGTCGAACGTCGGGTCGGCCTCGGCGTAGCCCCGGGCCTGCGCCTCCTTCAGCACCTCGGCGAACGACGCGCCGCGGGAGCGCATCTCGGAGAGGATGAAGTTCGACGTGCCATTGATGATGCCGGCGATCCACTCCAGCCGGTTCGCCGTCAGGCCCTCGCGCAGCGCCTTGATGATCGGGATGCCGCCGGCCACCGCGCCCTCGAAGCCGACCATCACGCCCTTCGCGTGCGCGGCGGCAAAGATCTCGGTGCCGTGGCGCGCGAGCAGCGCCTTGTTCGCCGTCACCACGTGCTTGCCGTTGGCGATCGCCTGCAGCACGAACGACTTCGCCGGCTCGATGCCGCCGATCAGCTCGACGACGATGTCGACGTCCGGGTGCGCGAGCACGACCGCGGCGTCGCTCGTCAGGTTGACGTCGGGCACGCCGCGGGTGGCCTCGCGCGCGACGTCGAGGCTGCGCTCGGCGATCCACGTGATGCGGATCGGGCGGCCCGCGCGGCGCGCGATCTCCTGTTCGTTGCGCCGGAGCACCTTCCAGGTGCCCATCCCTACGGTGCCCATGCCGAGCAGGCCGACTTGCAGAGGTTTCATGTCGAGGCGTGACGGCGCTGGTAGCCGTCGAGAAAGTGTGCAATGCGGCCGATGGCGTCGGAGAGATCGTCGCTGTTCGGCAGGAAGACCAACCGGAAGTGATCCGTGTCGGGCCAGTTGAAACCGCTGCCCTGCACGACCAGCACCTTCTGCTCCTCGAGCAGCTCCAGCACGAACTGCTGGTCGTCCTCGATCGGATAGCGCGCCGGATCGAGCCGCGGAAACAGGTAGAGCGCCGCCTTGGGCTTGACGCAGGTGACACCGGGAATCGACGTGACGAGGTCGTGCGCGAGGTCGCGCTGGCGGGTGAGCCGCCCGCCCGGCCCCACCAGGTCGTTGATGCTCTGGTAGCCGCCCAGCGCCGTCTGGATCCCGAACTGGCCGGGTACGTTCGCGCACAGGCGCATGGAAGCGAGGATGTTCAGCCCCTCGAGGTAGTCCTGCGCGTGGCGACTGTCGCCCGAGATCACCATCCAGCCGCTGCGGTAGCCGCAGGCGCGGTAGTTCTTCGACAGGCCGTTGAAGGTCACGAACAGGACGTCGTCGGCAAGCGAGGCGATCGACGTGTGCGTGGCGCCGTCGTAGAGCGTCTTGTCGTAGATCTCGTCGGCAAAGACGATCAGCTGGTGCCGCCGGGCGATCTCGACGATCTCCCGCAGCAGGTCAGGCGGGTACAGCGCCCCGGTGGGGTTGTTGGGGTTGATGATGACGATCGCCCGGGTGCGCTCCGTGATCTTGCTGGCGATGTCGGCGAGGTCGGGCAGCCAACCCGCGCCCTCGTCGCAGAGGTAGTGCCGCACCCGACCGCCCGCGAGGCTGACCGCCGCGGTCCAAAGCGGATAGTCCGGGGCCGGCACCAGCACCTCGTCGTCGTCGTCGAGGAGTCCCTGCATCGCCATCACGATCAGCTCCGACACCCCGTTGCCGACGAAGATGTCGTCGAGCCCCACGGCGGAGATGCCCTTCTCCTGCGTGTAGTGCATGATCGCCTTGCGCGC
>DATIUK010000308.1:0-6811 GCA_035466885.1 Casimicrobiaceae bacterium | reverse complement strand
CGGGGGTTGCCCCCGGATCGGGCGTCGTTCCTGCCGGCGCCTGCACGGCGATCGGAATCGACGCGGGCGGAAACAGCCGCGAAGGCTGCAGCTTCTCGCAGCCAAGACTCACCACCATCAACTCGCCGCCGAAGTTCGGGTTGCGGCTGATGTTGCGCAGCGTGCGGACGGGCACGACGGCATCCGGCGCGTCGATGGTGACGCCGCAGCCGTACGTGTGCTCGAGACCGACCACGTCGTCGACATGGGGGTAGCGGGGAAGGAGCTCCTCCTTGATCCGCCGGACCGCGTACTCGACGACACCGGACACGCACTGGACCGTGGTCGTGATGGCGAGGATGTTGCGCGTGCCGACGGTCCCGTCGGGGTTGCGATAGCCCTCGAAGGTGCAGCCGTCGAGCGGGGCCAGCGGCGGCGCCTGGCGGGTGGCGATCGGGAGGTCGTCGAGCGAGCGCGCCGCGGGCATCCGCAGCCGATGCTCGTTGACCCAGCCCCCTGCCGGAATCGCTTCCAGCGCGTGGCCGATGATCACGTTGTAGCGGCGCACCGGCGCTCCCGCCGGCAGGTCGACGAGCGCAACCTTGTGTCCCTGCGGGATGCGTTCGCACAACGTGAGCCCGGTGGCGAATGCCGCGCCGGCCGGCAGGCCACCGTCGTTGGCCACGATCGCGACGTTGTCGCGCTCGTCCACGGCAATGAACAGCGGCGGCCGGCGCGCGGCTTCGCTCAACGCGACTCCTTCACTGGGGCACGGCGCTACGGCTGCAGCGTGATCTTGCCGTCCTTGACGATCTTCGCCCACTTCACGAGCTCGGCACGGTTGAACTCGGCGAACTGCGCCGGCGTGTTGGGCGCGTGCTCGAGCCCGAAGTTGCCCAGTTTGACCGCGACCTCGGGCGTGGCGAGGATCTTCTCGACCTCGGCGTTCATCCGGTTGACGATCGCCGCCGCGCTGCCCTTGTACGAGATGAACGTCATCTCGGTGCCGGTGAGGAGCTTGAAGGTCTCGCCGAACATGTGCTGCGAACTGCCCTGGCCCGCCGCTGCGAACACGATGTCGCCGGGCTTCGGCCTGGCGGCGGCGACGAGGTATCGGCGTTTCATGGTCTGTGGGCCTTCGGATCGGGTTGAGCGGTCGGAGAGCATCGCAAAATGGTAGCGCTACCTTTCCTGGGGTATGATTTTGTGATGATCGGGGACCGCAAGTCAAGCGAAGGCCCGCCGCCCGCGGGCGGGCGCGATCGCCGCCCGCGCCGGCGCTCCGGCGGAGTCACCCTGCGCGAGGTCGCGAGTCTCGCCGGCGTGGCGATGATCACCGCGTCGCGCGCGATCAACACGCCCGACCAGGTGTCGGCGGCGACGCTGGCGCGGGTCCGCGACGCGGTCGAGAAGACCGGTTACGTGCCGAACATGCTGGCCGGGGGGCTCGCGTCGAGTCGCAGCCGCCTGGTGGCCGCCGTCGTTCCGACGATCCTCGGGCCGGTGTTCCTGGAGACGATCCAGTCGCTGACCGATTCCCTCGCGGCCGCCGGCTACCAGCTGATGCTGGGCCAGAGCGGCTACAACGGGTCGCGGGAGGACGCGCTGCTCGACGCGATCATCGGCCGCCGGCCCGACGGCATCATCCTGACCGGGATCATGCATTCGGAGGAGGGCCGGCGCCGGCTGCTGGCCTCGGGTATTCCGGTGATCGAGACCTGGGACCTGACGCCCTGCCCCATCGACATGCTGATCGGGTTCTCGCACGAGAAGATCGGCCCTGCGGTCGTCGAGCACCTGGTTTCGCGCGGGCGGCAACGCCTCGCGGCGCTGACCGCCGACGACGAGCGAGCGCTGCGCCGGAAGACGGGTTTTGTCGACGCGGCGCGCGCCAGGGGGCTCGCCATGGACGGCCTCGAAGGGCTGCCGACGGGAATCGTGCGCGCGCCCACGACGCTGGGCAGCGGCCGGACCGGGCTCACCGACTTGCTGGCGCGCCATCCGGGGATCGACGCGATCTTCTGCAGCTCGGACCTCCTTGCCCTGGGCGTCCTGATCGAGGCGCAGGTGCAGGGAATACCCGTTCCCGATCGGCTGGCGGTGGTCGGCTTCGGTGACCTGGCGTTCGCCCGGGACGTCCATCCCGCATTGACCTCGGTTCGCATCGACGGCACGTCGATCGGCCGCCTTGCCGCCCGCCTCATCGTCGACCGGGCCGAAGGCCGGGGAGTCGCCGAGCGCGTCATCGACGTCGGGTTCTCGATCGTCCCTCGCGCCAGCAGCTGACCCGACCCAGGCGCGGTCTTCGGCGACCCTCTTGACACCGGAAAAGCGGTAGCGCTACCATGCGTTTAGATTGGTAGCGCTACCATCACCGTTGGAGGATAGAAACATGAAGCAATGGATCATCGCCGCCGTGCTCGCCATGGGTCTCGTCGCGCCGGCGCACGCCGTCTATCCCGACAAGCCGGTCACGATCATCGTGCCGTTCCCGCCGGGGGGCTCCACCGACATGGTTGCCCGGGCCATTGCGCCCAAGCTGCAGCAAAGCCTCGGTCAACCGTTCGTGATCGACAATCGCGCCGGGGCGACCGGAGCCATCGGCGCGACTGCGGTCAAGAATTCGCCGCCCGACGGCTACACGATCATGGTCGCGTCGATCGGCGTCTTCGCGGTCAATCCGTACATACAGAAAAAGCTGCAGTACGACCCGGTCAAGGACCTCGACCCGATCACCGTGGCCGTGCGCGCGCCGAACGTCCTGGTCGCCAGCCCGAATTTTCCTGCCAGCACGGTTGCCGAACTGATCGCGCTCTTGAAGAAGTCGCCCGACAAGATCACGTTCGCGTCGTCGGGCGCGGGCTCTTCCGATCACCTCACCGCCGCGCTGTTCTGGCAGAAGTCCGGGACCAGCGGAATCCACGTCCCGTACAAGGGCGGCGCGCCGGCGATCACCGATCTTCTCGCCGGCCACGCCGACGTCTCGTTCCAGAACATCAACGCCGTCATCAGCCACATCAAGGCCGGCAAGCTCAAGGTGCTGGCCGTGACCGGCGACAAGCGCTCGCCGTTGCTGCCGCAGGTGCCGACGCTCGCCGAGGCGGGCGTTCCCGGCGTCGACGTCTTTTCCTGGCAAGGCATCGCCGGGCCGAAGGGCATGCCGGCCGACGTCCGGCAGAAGCTGCACGCGGCGATCGTCGCGGCGCTCAACGACCCCGAGAACCGCAAGCGCATGGAAGAGATCGGACTCGAGATCGTCGCGAACACGCCCGGAGAGATGGCGCAATTCCAGGCGAAGGAACTCGCACGCTGGAAGCAGGTGATCGAGGTCGGCAAGATCGAACTCGAGTGACGCGGCCGGGGCGAGGAGGAACCGCGATGGAGGCAAAGGCCCCGGGCGTCGCGCCCGTCGACACGCCGACGATCGCCGCGATGCGGGTCGTCCCGGTCGCCGGCCGCGACAGCATGCTGCTCAACCTGAGCGGGGCGCACGGTCCGTTCTTCACCCGGAATCTGCTGATCCTGACCGACAGCGCCGGCCGGACCGGCATCGGCGAAGTCCCGGGCGGCGAGAAGATCCGCCAGACGCTGGAAGACGCCCGCGAGTTCGTCGTCGGACAGCCGCTGGGGGCGCACCAGCGCGTATTGCAGCGGATGCAGCGCCGGTTCGCCGACCGCGATGCCGGCGGACGGGGCCTGCAGACGTTCGACCTGCGCACGACGATTCATGCGGTGACCGCCGTCGAGTCCGCGTTGCTGGATCTCCTCGGCCAGCACCTCGGCGTGCCGGTGGCGGCGCTGCTCGGCGAAGGGCAGCAACGCGACGCCGTCGAGATCCTCGGCTACCTCTTCTACGTCGGCGATCGACGGCGGACCCGCCTGCCGTACGACAGCGGGCACGACGCGGCGGACGACTGGTGCCGGCTGCGCCACGAAGCCGCGCTGACCCCCGAGGCGGTCGTCCGCCTCGCCGAAGCGGCGCAGGCGCGTTACGGATTCAACGACTTCAAGCTGAAGGGCGGCGTGTTCTCCGGGGCCGAGGAGATCGATGCCGTCACCGCGCTGGCCGAACGCTTTCCCGGCGCTCGGGTCACGCTGGATCCCAACGGCGCGTGGTCGCTCGACGAGGCGATCGGGCTGTGCCGCGATCTGCACGGGGTGCTCGCGTACGCCGAAGATCCCTGTGGTGCGGAAGACGGCTACTCGGGACGCGAGGTGATGGCCGAGTTCCGGCGCGCCACCGGGTTGCCGACCGCGACCAACATGATCGCCACCGACTGGCGGCAATTGAGCCACGCGCTGGCGCTGCATTCGGTCGACATCCCGCTGGCCGATCCGCACTTCTGGACCATGGCCGGATCGGTGCGCGTCGCGCAGACCTGCCGCGACTGGGGCCTCACCTGGGGCTCGCACTCGAACAACCACTTCGACGTCTCGCTGGCGATGTTCACGCAGGTCGGTGCCGCCGCACCCGGCCGGGTCACCGCGATCGACACCCATTGGATCTGGCAGGACGGCCAGCGCCTGACCCGGGCGCCGCTCGAGATCAAGGGCGGCCGGGTGCAGGTGCCGGCGAAACCGGGACTCGGGGTCGAGCTCGACCTTGCGGAAGTCGACAAGGCCCATCGGCTCTACCTCGACCACGGACTGGGCGCCCGCGACGATGCGGTGGCGATGCAGTCGCTGATCCCCGGATGGACATTCGACCCCAAGCGACCCTGCCTGGTGCGTTGATAGGCGGACCGGGACAGGTCGCGGACACGCAGAACCCGGAGCACCCGCCGAGGAGGACTCTGCAATGAAAGCCTTGATTCGCAGCCCCAAGGACTTCTGGGCGGGATTGCTGTATGCCGGGTTCGGCGCCGCGGCGGTGCTGATCGCGCGCGACTACGGGATGGGCTCGAGCTCGCGGATGGGCCCGGCGTACTTTCCAACGGCGCTGGGGAGCCTGCTGCTGCTGATCGGCGTCGCGTCGCTCGTCCGCTCGTTCTTCGTGCGTGGGGAACCGATCGGAGCAATTGCCTGGAAGGGGATGTTCCTGGTCACGTTGGCGACGGCGCTCTTCGGCGTGCTGCTGCGGCCCGCGGGCCTCGTCCTCGCGCTGGCGGCGCTGATCCTGGCCAGTGCGGCCGCGAGCATCAAGTTTCGCTTCGACTGGAAGGCGCTCGCGATGATGGGCGGTTTGATCGTGTTCTGCGGGCTGGTGTTCGTGAAGGGTCTCGGCCTGCCGGTGTCGCTGCTCGGTACCTGGTTCGCCGGCTGAGGCGCGCGCGATGGACCTTCTGAACAACCTCGTCGTCGGGTTCTCCACGGCCGCCAGCGTCATCAACCTGTTCTACTGCCTGGTCGGCGTGTTCCTCGGCACCGCCATCGGCGTCCTGCCGGGCCTGGGACCGGTGGCCACGATCGCGATGCTGCTGCCGGTGACCTTCGGCCTCCCACCGGAGACCGCGCTGATCATGCTGGCCGGCATCTTCTACGGCGCCCAGTACGGCGGCTCGACGACGGCAATCCTGGTCAACCTGCCGGGCGAATCGTCGTCGGTGGTGACGGCGCTCGACGGCTACCAAATGGCGCGCCAGGGCCGCGCCGGGACCGCGCTGGCGACGGCGGCGATCGCCTCGTTCTTCGCCGGCACCGTCACCACCTTCCTGATCGCGCTGGCGGCGCCGCCCCTGTCCGAGGTCGCGCTCAAGTTCGGCCCCGCCGACTACTTCTCGCTGATGGTGTTGGGCCTGGTCGCCTCGATCGTGCTCGCCAGCGGGTCGCTGCTGCACGCGCTGGGGATGATCATCCTCGGCCTGATCCTGGGCTTGATCGGCACCGACGTGAACTCGGGCCTGGCGCGCTATTCGTTCGACGTTCCGGAACTCTCCGACGGCATCAGCTTCGTCGTCGTGGCGATGGGCGTGTTCGGCCTGGGCGAGATCATTTCTAACCTCGAGACGGAGCGCACGCGGACGGTGGCGCTGTCCAGGATCACCGGCCTCATGCCCAGCCGCGAGGACCTGAAGCGGATCGTCGCGCCGATCCTGCGCGGCACGGCGCTCGGGTCGGCGCTGGGCATCCTGCCCGGCGGCGGCGCCATGCTGTCGTCGTTCGCCGCCTATTCGCTGGAGAAGAAGGTTTCGCGGAACTCGGCCCAGTTCGGCAAGGGCGCAATCGAAGGCGTGGCGGCCCCCGAGTCGGCCAACAACGCCGGCGCGCAGGCGTCGTTCATCCCGATGCTGACGCTGGGCATCCCCTCCAACCCCGTGATGGCGCTGATGATCGGCGCACTGATCATGCACGGCATCCAGCCGGGGCCGCAGGTGATGGTCGAGCAGCCGGCGCTGTTCTGGGGCCTGGTTGTGTCGATGTGGATCGGCAACCTGTTCCTGCTGGTCCTCAACCTGCCGCTGATCGGGCTATGGGTGAAGATGATCTCGGTCCCCTATCACCTGCTCTATCCGGCGATCCTGGTGTTCTGCGGCATCGGCGTGTTCAGCCTGTCCAACACCTCGTTCGACGTCTACCTGATGGCGCTCTTCGGGGTCCTGGGCTACATCTTCCGCAAGCTCGACTGCGAGCCGGCGCCGATGATGCTGGGCTTCATTCTCGGCCCGATGATGGAGGAGTACCTGCGGCGCGCGATGCTGATCGCCAAGGGCAACGCGATGGTGCTCGTCACCCGGCCGATCAGCGCAACGCTGCTGGCGGTCTCCGCGGTGGCGCTGGTCGTCGTGCTGCTGCCCGCCCTGCGCAAGAAGCGCGAGGAAGCGTTCCAGGACTGACCGAGGCGAACCGATGACAGCCACCACTCCCTACACCGCCATCCCCAACACCTTCCGCC
>DATIUK010000307.1:0-6817 GCA_035466885.1 Casimicrobiaceae bacterium | reverse complement strand
GTCGCGGCGTTCGTCGGCACCGTACGCGACATCAATGCCGCCGTGCCGGTCGACGCGATGACGCTCGAGCACTACCCGGGGATGACCGAGAAGGCGCTGGCCGGAATCGAGGCCGAGGCGCGCGCGCGCTGGGCGCTCTTCGGCGTATCGATCATCCATCGCGTGGGTGAACTGCGACCGCTGGACCAGATCGTGTTGGTCGCGGTCACCGCGGCCCATCGCGGCGAGGCCTTTGCCGCCTGCGAGTTCATCATGGACTACCTCAAGACCCGCGCGCCGTTCTGGAAGAAGGAAGCGACTCCCGACGGCGCGCGCTGGGTCGATGCGCGCGACTCCGACGACCGGGCGGCGCGCCGCTGGGACGCGCGCGCCGAGCCCGATTAATTGGCCTGACCACTTGACCAGTTGATCGCGAGGCGGTACCGTTTGTCTTGTGAGTCCGCGTTCCGCCACCACGCTGCTGGCACTCGATTGGGGGACCTCGTCGGCCCGCGCCTACCGGCTCGGTCGCGGGGGCGTCGTGCTCTCCCATCGCGAGGCGCCGCTGGGGGTCATGCAGGTGCGCGCCGGCGAGTACCCGGCGGCATTGCGCACCCTGCTCGGCGACTGGGCGGACGAGCGCGTGCCCCGGATCGCCGGCGGGATGATCGGCAGCCGCCAGGGCTGGATCGAGGTGCCGTACGCCGATTGCCCCGCCGACGCGGCAGCGCTGGTCCCGGGCATCCGGACGACCCCGGGCGACGAGATGGCGATCGTTCCCGGGCTCGTCTGTCGCGACGTCGGCGGCGTTCCCGACGTGATGCGCGGCGAGGAGGTCCAGATCATCGGCGCCGTCGGGGCCGGCGACGCCGGCGTGCTCGCCGTGCTGCCGGGGACGCACAGCAAGTGGGTTCGCGTCGAGTCGGGGCGCATCCTCAACTTCCGCACCTACATGACCGGCGAGCTCTACGCCGTGCTGCTCCAGCACAGCATCCTGGGTCGCCTGGCGGCGCCGGCGGGCGACGGCGTTGCGCCGCATCCGGTGGCCTTCGCCGACGGGGTGAGGTCGTCGCTCGAACCCGCTGTCTCCTGGGCGAGCTCGCGCCGACCGACGTCGGGGACTGGCTCTCGGGCGTGCTGATCGGCTACGAGATCGCCGCGGCCCGGCGCTGGGCGAGCGTCTCGGTCGCGCGCGGCACGCCGGTGCACATCATCGGCAGCCACGCGCTGGTCGAGCGCTACCAGGTCGCGCTCGCCCTCGCCGACGTGCATTCGATCGCTTCCGACCCCGATGCCGCGGCGCGCGGCCTCTACCGGGTCGCCCAGCGCGCGGGGATGGTGCAATGAACGACATGGGCAGGACGCCGACGCTGCGGACGCATCTGTCGCCACTGCCGCTGATCGCGGTGCTGCGCGGCATCACGGCCGACGAGGTGCCGGCGATCGGATCGGTGCTGGCCGACGCCGGGATTCCGATCCTCGAGGTGCCGCTCAACTCGCCGCAGCCGCTGGCATCGATCCGGGTGATGGCCGAGCGCTTCGGCCAGCGCTGCCTCGTCGGCGCGGGCACTGTGCTCGACATCGCCGATGTCGCGCGCGTGGCCGACGCCGGCGGGCGGCTGATCGTGATGCCGCATGGCGATCCGCGGATCATTGCCGAGGCCAAGCGCCTGGGCCTCGTCTGCGTCCCCGGGGTCGCCACGCCGACCGAGGCGTTCGCCGCGCTCGCCGCCGGGGCCGACGGGCTCAAGATGTTTCCGGCCGAGCAGTTGCCGCCCGCAGTGCTCAAGGCCTGGCGCGCGGTGCTGCCCAAGGCGACGCTGCTGTTCCCGGTCGGCGGCATCGGCCCCGCCAGCATGGCCGCGTACTGGGCGGCCGGCGCCAGCGGCTTCGGCACCGGGTCGGGCCTGTACCGGCCCGGGCGCGGCGCCGCCGAGGTCGCGGCTGCCGCGGCGGAATTCGCTGCGGCGTTTCGCGCGCTGCCGGCGCGCAGCCTCCCGAATCCGACATGACTGCCGACCCGGTGACGCCGCGGCGTTCCGGCGCCGGTCCCGACACAAGCCGCACCTGACAGAGGAGATGCCGATGGCAGCGAAGGACCGCATGGCCGTCCTGGTCGCGATGATGGACCAGGGCGTGATCCCCGTTTTCTACCACCCCGATGTCGAGGTCTGCAAGCACGTGATCCAGGCCTGCGCGAACGGGGGAGCCAAGTGCATCGAGTTCACCAACCGCGGCGACTTCGCCGCCAGCGTGTTCCTCGACGTCACGCGGCATTTCGCCAAGGCCGATCCGTCGGTGATCATGGGCGTGGGCTCGATCGTCGATGCGCCGACCGCCGGGATCTTCATCGCCAACGGCGCGAAGTTCGTCGTCGGTCCGCTCACCAATCCCGATGTCGCCAAGGTCTGCAACCGGCGCAAGATTCCCTACAGCCCCGGCTGCGGCTCGGCGTCGGAGATCGGCTACGCGGAGGAGTTGGGCTGCGAGATCGTCAAAGTCTTCCCCGGCGGCTCGGTCGGGGGGCCCGAGTTCGTCAAGTCGATGCTGGGACCGTGCCCGTGGACGCGGATCATGCCCACCGGCGGCGTCGAGAACGACGAGGCGTCGCTGACCAAATGGTTCAAGGCCGGGGTCGCCTGCGTGGGGATGGGGTCGAACCTCATCACCAAGGAGCTGCTCGACAAGGCCGACTACGCCGGCATCGAGGCCAACGTCCGCAACTGCATCGCGCTCATTCGCAAGATCCGCGGGAGGTGAACGCCATGACCGACAACATCCTGAAGATCAGGCCCGTCGCCGAGACCCGGTGGGACTGCGTCGCCTTCGGCGAGGTGATGCTGCGCTTCGACCCCGGCTTCGGCCGGGTGCGCAACTCGCGCAGCTTCCAGGTGTGGGAGGGGGGCGGCGAATACAACGTCGCGCGCGCGATGCGGAAGTGCTGGGGCAAGCGCGCCGCGGTCGTCACCGCACTGCCGAAGAACGACCTCGGCTGGCTGGTCGAGGACCTCATCTCGCAGGGCGGCGTCGACATGTCGCACGTGATCTGGCGCGACTTCGATGGCCTCGGCCGCAACACCCGCGTCGGGCTCAACTTCACCGAAAAGGGCTTCGGCATCCGGGCGGCGCTGGGCTGCTCGGACCGTGGCCACTCGGCGGCGTCGCAGATCAAGCCCGGCGAGTTCAACTGGGAGAAGATCTTCGGCGAGGAGGGCGTGCGCTGGTTCCACACCGGCGGCATCTTCGCGGCGCTCGACTCCGGAACCTCGGAAGCGGTGATCGAGGCGGTCGAGGTCGCCCGCAAGTACGGGACCATCGTCTCCTACGACCTCAACTACCGCGCGTCGCTGTGGAAGAGCCAGGGCGGCAAGGCCGGGGCGCAGAAGGTCAACCGCAACATCGCGAAGTACGTCGACGTGATGATCGGCAACGAGGAGGACTTCACCGCCTGCCTCGGGTTCGAGGTCGAAGGCCTCGACGAGCACATCTCGGCGATCGACCCGGCGAACTTCAAGAAGATGATCGCGACCGCCGTCAGGGAGTTTCCGAACTTCAAGGTGGCCGCGACGACGCTGCGCAACGCGAAGACGGCGAGCTTCAACGACTGGTCGGCGATCCTCTGGGCCGGCGACGCGTTCTACCAGTCGATGATGCGCGAGAATCTCGAGATCTACGACCGCGTCGGTGGGGGCGACGGCTTCGCCTCCGGGCTCGCCTACGGCTTCCTCGAGGGCAAGGGCCCGCAGGCCGCCGTCGAGTACGGCGCCGCGCACGGCGCGCTGGCGATGACGACCCCCGGCGACACGTCGATGGTCCGCATCGACGAGGTCGAGGCGGTGATGAAGGGCAAGGGCGCCCGCGTCGTTCGTTGAACAAGGAGCCATGAGGATGCATTCGACTTTTCGTTCGGACCTGTTCGCGGGCCAGGTGGCGCTCGTTTCCGGCGGCACCAGCGGCATCGGCGCCGCCATCGGCGACGCGCTCGCCGCCCACGGCGCCACGGTGACCGTCACCGGCGCGACCGCCGCCGAGGCCGCAGCGGCGCGTGTGCGACCCGGTTTCGCGGCCAAGGAGGCGGTCGTGCTCGACGTGCGCGACCCGAAGGCCGTCGGCGCGCTGCTGGATGCGATGCCGCGGCTCGACATCCTGGTCAACTGCGCGGGGACGCTGCGCCGCGGGGCCGAGCACGACCCCGAGACCTTCGACGACGTCGTCGACATCAATCTCGGCGGGACGATGCGCCTGTGCGCCGGCGCGCGGTCGAAGCTCGCGGTCCGCGGCGGGTCGATCGTCAACACGGCGTCGATGCTGTCGTTCTTCGGCGGCGGGCTGGTGCCGGGCTACAGCGCCAGCAAGGGGGGCGTCGCCCAGCTCACGAAGTCGCTGGCAATCGCCTACGCCGCCGAGAAGATCCGTGTCAACGCCGTCGCTCCGGGCTGGATCGCGACGCAGCTCACCGCGCCGCTGCAGGCGGACGCCACCCGCAACACGGCGATCCTCGGTCGCACGCCGATGGGGCGCTGGGGCGCGCCGGAGGACATCGCGCAGGTCGTGCTGTTCCTGTGCTCGCCGGCGGCCGGGTTCGTGACCGGCGCGATCCTGCCGGTCGACGGCGGCTACCTCGTGGCCTGAACGGCCCACGGTTCGACGGGAGGGGCAGCGCATGGCGGTTCCGATCATCACGCCGGCGGCCGGCATCCAGAGCGACCTCGCCGTGGCGGCCATTCCCGACGACGAGCGGGTCTGGGTGCCGCAGGCGAAGGACGTCTGGTTCCGGCCGCTCTTTCTCAACACGGTGAACGGCGGCTGGTGCAACCTGCTGCGGGTGCGCAGGAGCGGCATCCTGCAGCGGCACCGGCACCCGATGGTCGTCACCGGGTTCGTGCTCAAGGGGCGCTGGAAGTACCTCGAGCACGACTGGGTGGCCGAGGAGGGGAGCTTCGTCTACGAGCCGCCGGGCGAGATGCACACGCTGACGGTGCCCGACGATTGCGCCGAGATGATCACTCTCTTCAACATCGCCGGAGCGATGGTCTACGTCGACGAGGACGGCCGCACGGTCGGCTACGAGGACGTCTGGTCGAAGATCGAGATGTGCCGCGCGCACTACCTCGCCGCGGGCCTCGGCGCGCGGTACGTCGACCAGTTCATCCGGTAACCGCCCCGGCGGGCGCGGGCAACAAGAAGACCCGCCGCAAGCATCGCGGCGGGTCTTCGACGGTGCGCGCCGGTCAGGCTGACCGGTCGCGGTCAGTGGACCGGGAGCTTCTTGGTCTCGCGCCCGGCGGCCTTGGGCAGCGTCAGTGTCAGCACGCCTTTCTCGTACGCGGCGTCGGCATTCTCGACATCGATGTCGGCGGGCAGCGTGAAGCTCCGCGCGACCGAGCCGTAGTACCGCTCGGTGCGCAGCACCTTGCCGCCTTCCTTGGCTTCCTTCTCCTGCTTGACTTCCGCGCTCACGGACACCGTGGCGCCGTCGATGGAGACGGCGATGTCCTCCTTGTTGACGCCCGGAAGCTCCGCCTTGACGACATAGCCCTTGTCATCCTCCGCGACGTCCATGCGCAGCATCGGCTCGTGCTCGAAACCGGCCGCCGACAGCATCGGCAGCTCTTTCCAGGCTTCGTCGAAGTCACTGAAGGGATAGAAGCGGACCGCTTCGCGGAACGGGTTCCAACGGGTGAGTGCTTTCATCGGAATCTCCAGTTCGCACCGAACCGGCGACCGGCTCCGACCGCCCGGTCGGCATTGCGAAAGCACATGCCGCCGGTTCAGTTCAAGCGTAGCGCAATGCGGTTCGCCCCGTGCTGACGGTCGTCAAACAGGCGTGAAGTAGAGCGCCGATCCACCGGTTCGTCACACCCGCGCGCGTCTATTCCTGCCGGACGTAGGACCCGGGCGCGTCGCACAGCACGGCGTAGCCGGCGTGCGGGGCGCCCATCGGCGGCGGCGGTGCCGGGTCCCCGGAGTGCCGGTCGAGCCAGGCTACCCACTCCGGCCACCACGAGCCGCTGTTGAGCGGCGCCTCGGCCGCCCAGGACTCGGGGTCGACGACCACATCGACCGGCGCGTGCGTGGCGACCCGGTAGTGGCGATGCGGGTGCCCGGGCTCCGAGACGATCCCGGCGTTGTGCCCGCCGTTGGTCAACACGAAGGTCACCGGTGCGTCGGTCAGCAGATGGAACTTGAACACCGAGCGCCAGGGCGCGACGTGATCGAGTTCGGTGCCGACGGCGAACAGCGGCGTGCGCAGCTCCGAGAGCCCGATCGGCCGGCCCCCGACCTCGTAGCGTCCCTCGGCCAGATCGTTGTCGAGGAACAGCCGGCGCAGGTACTCGGTGTGCATCCGGTACGGCATGCGCGTGGCGTCGGCGTTCCAGGCCATGAGGTCGGTCATCGGCGCGCGCTCGCCCAGGAGGTACTCACGCACCAGGCGCGACCAGACGAGGTCGTTGGAGCGCAGGATCTGGAACGCGCCGGCCATCTGCTTGGTGTCGAGGAAGCCCTGCTCCCACATCATGTCCTCGAGGAAGGAGAGCTGGCTTTCGTTGATGAACAGCGTGAGCTCCCCCGCCTCGGTGAAGTCGGACTGTGCGGCGAGGAACGTCGTCGACTGCAGCCGCAGGTCGCCGTCGCGCGCCATCGCCGCGGCGGCGATGGCGAGCAGCGTGCCGCCGAGGCAATAGCCGGCGGCGTGGACGCGGCGATCGGGACAGATCGTCGACACCGCGTCGAGGGCAGCCATCACGCCCAGCCTGCGGTAGTCGTCGAGCGACAGGTCGCGATCGTCGGGGCCCGGATTGCGCCAGGAGATCATGAACACGGTGTAGCCGCGCTG
>DATIUK010000306.1:0-6258 GCA_035466885.1 Casimicrobiaceae bacterium | reverse complement strand
CCAGTTGAGGGTGATCTTCGAGGTCTTGCTGACAAGCTCGACGGCGAGCAGATTGGGGGCGAGCGCGGTCAGGAACAGCGAGCTCGTCACGCAGGTCGTCGCCAGCGCGACCCACATGATGTACGAGCCGATGCGCCGCGCCGACGGGTCGTTGGGCTTCGAGTCGTAGAGCCCCGGCAGGTTGCGGATCACCGGGTAGATGGTGCCGCCGCTGCGCGCGGTGTTCGACGGCGTGAACGGCGCGAGGATCGTGTCGGCGACCATCACCGCGTAGCCCAGCGTCAGCGTCCGGCGGCCCATCGCCTTCACCAGCACCAGCGCGATCCGGCGGCCGAGGCCGGTCTTGTCGTAGCCCAGCGCGAACATGAACGCGCCGAAGATGAGCCACACGGTGGCGTTGGAGAAACCGGAGAGCGCCCAGGTCAGCGCGGCGTTGGCCGGCTTGAAGCCGGGCCTCGCGAGCTCCGCAGGAGCGTACAACACCCAGGGCGAGAGTACTGTGACCACCGTCACGCCGATCAGGCCGATGGCACCGCCGGGCAGCGGCTCCAGCATCAGCCCGACGATCACTCCGGCAAAGATGGCGAAGAAGTACCACGCGTGCGGCGCGAGCCCCGCGGGTGCCGGGATGATCGCGATCGCGATCGCGACGGCAATCGGGACGAGTGCCTTCCAGGAGAGCTTCATGGTGGATGCCTTTGCTGGCGAGAGGAATCGTGGTCGGTCATCGGCGTCCGCCAAGCCGGTGCGACGAGACGTTGGGAGCAGCCGAGGGGCTCGAAAACAAAACGATTGTTTCATCCGCGACGCGGCCGCATGTTGATCCAGCGCAACCGGTAAGGCCAGTCGTGCGCATCGCGGACGAGCAGCAGCGGCGCGGCCGCGGCATTTCGTCGCGTGGCGGATCGGGCAACGTCGGCTGCGGGAAGCGCGGGGACGGCACGCCCCGCGGCGAGGTTGACCCTCGTCCGCAGGTCTGCGACAGCGAAGGAGCGCCGCTACTTCCAGCCGATGGCGACCATCTTCCGCCGCATGAACGCGATCTGGGTCGCGAGCGGCAGGTCCTTCGGGCAGACGTCGTGGCAGGCGAGCAGCGACATGCAGCCGAACACCCCGTCATCGTCGCCGATCACCTCGTAGTAGTCGTCGTCGGTCCGCTTGTCGCGCGGGTCGAGCCGGAAGCGCGCGACGCGGTTCAGGCCCACGGCGCCAACGAAGTCCTCGCGCATCCGCGCGGTGCCGCAGCTCGCCACGCAGCAGCCGCACTCGATGCAGCGGTCGAGCTCGTAGATCTGGTCGGCCACCGCCGGCTCCATCCGCTCCTCCAGTCGCTTGAGGTCGCGGTTGGGATCCTTGGCGTGCAGCCAGCCTTCGAGGCGCTCGCTCATCCCGCGCATCCACTTGCCGGTGTCGACGGAGAGATCGCCGATGAGCTCGAAGAACGGCAGCGGCGCCAGAGTGATCTCCTGCCCGAGGTTCTTGGTCAGCGTCCGGCAGGCGAGCGTCGGCCGCCCGTCGATCAGCATCCCGCAGCTGCCGCAGATGCCGGCGCGGCAGACAAAGTCGTACTGCAGCGACGGATCCTGCTTTTCCTTGATCTCGTTCAACGCGATGAACAGCGTCATGCCGTCGGCTTCCTCGAGATCGTAGGTCTGCATCCGCGGCACGCTGCCGGGATCCTGCGGGTTGTAGCGCAGGATGTGGAACTTGAGCTGGCGATGAACGGCGGGCGCGCTGTCGGCGGGCTTCGCGGCTTGCACGGCGGTGTCGGTCATTTCGCGGCCTCGTTGGTGAACATCTCGTCGATGCGCTCGTTGCGACCCTGCAGGCTCTTCGGCAGCTTGTCGGCGAAGGGCAGCAGCGACTCCTGGACGGCGAACCGGGACCCACCCGCGGCCTTCTGCCTGACTGCCTCGACCTCGGCGGCGCGCGCAGGCGTGTCCGGGTGGTCGATGTAGTCCTTGGCGCCGTAGCCGCGCCAGCCGGGCGGCAACTCCATCTTCGAGACGTCCAGCGGCTCGTAGGCGAGCGTCGGCAGCGTGGCGTCGCCCTTCCAGGTGGCGAGCGTGCGCTTCAGCCACTCGGCGTCGTTGCGCCGCGGGAAGTCCTGGCGGAAGTGGGCGCCGCGACTCTCGGTCCGCCTCTGCGCACCGTGCGCGACACAGAGCGCCAGCTTCAGCATTTTCTGCACCCGGTAGGCGGTGACCAGCTCGGGATTGGCGCCACGGACCTTGTAGCGCAGCCCGATGCTGCGGCTCTTCACCAGGAGCTGCTGCAGCTCTTCGACCGCGGCGTCGAGGTCCTCGCCGCGGCGGAAGATGCCGACCTTCGAGGTCATGATCTCCTGCATCCGCTGCCTGATCGCGTCGCCGCTCTCGGTGCCGCGGCCGTTGATCAGCGCGTCGATCTTCGCCTGCTCGGCGCGCAGCGTGTCGTGCACGAGGCCCATCGGCACGTTGACCTCGTTCTCGGACCGGTCGCAGTAGTCGGCGATGAACTCGCCGATGATCATGCCGGCGACGACCGTTTCGGCGACGGAGTTGCCGCCCAGCCGGTTGAAGCCGTGCATGTCCCAGCAGGCCGCCTCGCCGGCAGCAAACAGTCCCTTGAGGGTCGGGCTCTCGCCGGTGTGGTTGGTGCGCACGCCGCCCATCGTGTAGTGCTGCGCCGGCCGCACCGGGATCCACTCCCTCACCGGGTCGACGCCCAGGAAGTAGTGGCAGATCTCGTAGACCTCGCGCAGGTTGTACTTGATGTGCTTCTCGCCCAGCAGCGTGATGTCGAGCCACAGGTGCTCGCCGAACCGGCTCTGCGCACCCTTGCCCTTGAGGATGTGCTCCTCCATCCGTCGCGACACGACGTCGCGCGACGCGAGCTCCTTCTTCTCCGGCTCGTAATCCGGCATGAAGCGGTGCCCGTCGACGTCGCGCAGCAGCCCGCCGTCGCCGCGGCAGCCCTCGGTGACCAGGATCCCCGCCGGGAAGATGCCGGTCGGGTGGAACTGCACGGCTTCCATGTTGCCCAGCGTCGCCACGCCGGTTTCCAGCGCGATCGCGGTGCCGATGCCCTCGCAGATCACCGCGTTGGTCGTCACCCGGTAGATCCGTCCCGCGCCGCCGGTGGCGATCGCCGTCGCCTTGGCGACGTAGGCGACGAGCTCGCCGGTGATGAGATTGCGGACGATGGCCCCGAAGCAGCGGCTGCCGTCGTGGATCAGCGCGATCGCCTCGGTGCGCTCGTGCACGGGGATCGAGGCGCCGATCGCCTGGTCGCTCACCGTCTGCAGCATCGCGTGGCCGGTGCCGTCGGAGACGTAGCAGGTGCGCCACTTCTTGGTGCCGCCGAAGTCGCGCTGGGCGACGAGGCCCTGCGCCTCGGCGCGCTCGGTGATGGTCACCTTCTGGCTGTTGATGATGACGTCGCGGTCGCCCTGCTGGATCCGGCTCCAGGGCACGCCCCAGGCGGCGAGTTCGCGCACGGCCTTGGGCGCCGTGTTGACGAACATCCGGACCACGTCCTGGTCGGCACCCCAGTCGCTGCCGCGGACCGTGTCCTCGAAGTGCACGTCCTCGTTGTCGCCCTGGCCCTTGATCACGTTGCCGAGCGAGGCCTGCATGCCGCCCTGCGCGGCGGCCGAGTGCGAACGCTTCGGCGGGACCAGCGACAGGATGATGACGTCGTGGCCGCGACGCTTGGCGCCGATGCCCATGCGCAGGCCAGCGAGCCCGCCGCCGATGACGAGTACGTCGGTATAGATGGTCTTCATTTGACGACTCCCGGCGCCTGCTGCAGCGAGGTGGGAATGTAGCGCTCCCCGGACTTGGGCGCGTGCTCGATGCCGATCTTGATGTAGGCCGCGAGCGTCGCGAAGCCCAGCACCAGGAAGAACGCGGTGATCGCCCACTTGAGCGTCTTCAGGTTCCTGCGCGTGGCGTTGGCGTCGCTCCCCGCGAACCAGCCCCACTTCACCGCCAGCCGGTAGAGGCCGATGCCGCCGTGCATCTCGACGGCGAGCAGCAGCAGGATGTAGAGCGGCCACATGTTGTCCGACCACACGCGGTCGGCCGACTCGTAGGGCCCGATGAGGTGCGGCCGGGTCAGCATGATGTAGAGGTGGACCGAGGCGAGGAAGAACAGCGCGAAGCCGGTGAACACCTGCCAGAACCACAGCGTGGTGTCGCCGTGGCGGATGAGCTTCTGGTGCCCGCGGAAGAGCTTGTACTGCGTGTAGTTGATCGGGAATTTCCGCACCGCGAGGAACGCGTGCCCGACGAACAGGACGATGACCCCGGCGACCACGACGGACACGATCGCCGGGTAGGGCTTGCCGAAGAAGAAGTAGCCTTCGAACATCTTGGTGATCGTCCACATCGCGTCCTTGCTGATGAGGATCGACGACACGAAGAACATGTGGCCCCACATGAACAGCGCGAGGATCAGCCCGGAGGCGCTCTGCAGCCAGTCGAGCCGCGCGGGCCAGAGGCTCTTGCGCGCCTTGTCGGCAAGACCGACGCCGGCGATGACTTCGGTGCTGGTGTTCATCGATGCCCCCCGAAAGACGGAAGCCGCCACGGGCCGCGGCGGCTTTGTCGATTGTCGCAAGAAGCCTGCGGAGGGGCGTTGACGTGCGTCAATGCATGCGGCGGGACGCATGTTGCGCGCCGCGCAAGCAGCCACGCGGACCCCGCGGTCGCGGGTCCGGCACGCCGTTGCCGGCGGACAAAGAGTCCCGCGTCAGGCGGAGACGACCGGGATCTTGCCGATCTTCGCCCGCCACTCGGCCGGGCCGGTCTTGTGCACCGCGTTGCCGGTGGAGTCGACCGCCACCGTCACCGGCATGTCCTTGACCT
The DNA here is from genome assembly GCA_035466885.1 of Casimicrobiaceae bacterium. Lineage (GTDB taxonomy): Bacteria > Pseudomonadota > Gammaproteobacteria > Burkholderiales > Casimicrobiaceae > CAIWHR01. Next base: position 1,408 of record DATIUK010000306.1, on the reverse strand, counting down.
CGAACTCGTAGACCGCTTCCATCCCCAGTTCCGGAAAGGCGAGCACCTTCGCCGACTTGATCGACTTCGAGACCAGGTACGCGGCCCCGCCGACGGCGATGCAGTACACCGCCTGGTGGTTCTTGATCGACTGGGTTGCCGCGGGACCGCGCTCCGACTTGCCGACCATGCCGAGGAGCCCGGTCTTGGCCAGCATCGGCTCGGTGAACTTGTCCATCCGCGACGACGTCGTCGGTCCCGCCGGCCCGACCGCCTCCTCGCGCACCGGGTCGACCGGCCCGACGTAGTAGATGAAGCGGTTGGTGAAGTCGACGGGGAGCTTCTCCCCGCGGTCCATCATCTCGGTCAGCCGCTTGTGCGCCGCATCACGGCCAGTCAGCAGCTTGCCGGAGAGCAGCAGTCGATCGCCGGATTTCCAGGTCAGGACCTCGCCGCGGGTGATGGTATCGAGGTTGACGCGCCGGCTGGTCGAGAAATCGAGCGCCAGCTTCGGCCAGTCGTCGAGGCTGGGCGGCGTGAGCGTCGCCGGTCCGCTGCCGTCGAGGACGAAATGGGCGTGGCGGGTGGCGGCGCAATTGGGCAGCAGGGCCACCGGCTTCGACGCCGCGTGCGTCGGGTAGTCGTTGACCTTGACGTCGAGCACCGTCGACAGCCCGCCCAGGCCCTGCGCGCCGATGCCCAGCGCGTTGACCTTGTCGTAGAGCTCGAGCCGCAGCTCCTCGGCCCGGTTCTTCGGCCCGCGGGCGATCAACTCCTGGATGTCGAGCGGGTCCATCATCCCCCACTTGGCCAGCAGCATCGCTTTTTCCGGCGTGCCGCCGATCCCCAGCGACAGGATCCCCGGCGGGCACCAGTCGGCGCCCATCGTCGGCACGACCGAGAGCACCCAGTCGACGATGCTGTCGTTGGGCAGCAGCATCGCGAACTTCGACTTGTTCTCCGAGCCGCCGCCTTTCGCCGCGACGATCACTTCCACGGTATCGCCGAGGACGAGCTCGACATGCACCACCGCCGGCGTATTGTCGCCGGTGCTCTTCCGCGCACCATCCGGGTCGGCCAGGATCGAGGCACGCAGCTTGTTGTCCGGGTCCATGTAAGCGCGACGCACGCCTTCGTCGACCATCTGCTGCAGGCTCAGCTTGGCGTCCCAACGCACCCCCATGCCGACGCGGATGAAGGCGATCGCGATACCCGTGTCCTGACAGATCGGTCGGTGCCCCTCGGCGCTCATCCGCGAGTTGATGAGGATCTGCGCCATCGCGTCCTTGGCGGCGGGCGACTGCTCGGCCTGGTACGCCTCGTACAGGCCCTTCATGTAATCGACCGGGTGGTAGTAGCTGATGAACTGGTAAGCGTCGGCGACGCTCTGGATGAAGTCTTCCTGGCGTATGGTAGCCATGTGGTTCTC
>DATIUK010000305.1:0-7537 GCA_035466885.1 Casimicrobiaceae bacterium | reverse complement strand
CGCACCACGCACCGGTGGCGGCAAGGCGGGGGGGCGGCGGGCGGCGGGCAGCGGGCGGCGGGTGGACGGGGCCGCAGACCCTCGTCTGTATAATCTTGCGACCCTCCGTCCGTCCCGGCCTCCCTGCTCCGGTACCGCCTTCGATGAGCCCGCTCGGGATCACGCTGCTCCTCGCCGCCGCGTTCGCCGCGTTCGCTGCGCTGTCCTGGCGCAAGCTGTCGATCGTCGCGGCGTTGCAGCCGGACGACCGCTTCGGGTCGCCGGCCGCACGGTGGCGCACGGTGGTCGAAAACGGCTTGCTGCAGAAGCGGATGATCGCGCGCGACCGGCGGCCGGGGATCATGCATGCGGTCTTGTTCGCCGGCTTCATGGCGCTGCTGCTGCGCAAGGTCCAGCTCGTCGTGATCGGCTACCACGAGTCCTTCGCCTACCCGGGGCTCGCGGGCGGGCTGTTCGCCCTGCTGAAGGACGGCGTCGAGCTCGCGGTGCTCGGCGCCGTGGCCTACGGCTTCCACCGCCGCTTCGTCCGGCGGCCGCAGCGGCTCGAGCCCAATCGCGAGGCGATCGTCGTGCTGACGCTGATTGCGGCGATCATGGTCACCGACTTCGCGTTCGACGGCTTCCGTTTCGCGCTGTTCGCGGCGTCCGATCCGGCGATCGGCCACGAACGGGCGTTCGCGCCGGTCGGCAGCCTGCTCGCGTCGGCGTTCTCGGTCGCACCGCCCGCCGTGCTGCGCTTCGGCTATCAGGCGAGCTATTGGCTGCAGATGGCCACCGTGCTGTCGTTCCTCGTGCTGCTGCCGACCGGCGAGCACTTCCACATCGTCACCGCGCTGCCGGCGCTGTATTTCCGCCGCGGCGGGCCCGCCAACGCGGTGCCGACGGTCGACCTCGAGCGCATCATGGGCGAGGGAACCGAGAGCGAGAACCTGCGTGTCGGCGCGCGAACCGCGCTCGACCTCACGTGGAAGGACGGGCTCGACGTATTCACCTGCACCGAATGCGGGCGCTGCAAGGACGCCTGCCCGACGTTCCTCACCGGCAAGCCGCTGTCGCAGAAAGGGGTCAACGACAGCCTGAAGCGGCATCTCCTCGCCGAGCGCCCGGCGCTGCTCGCCCCGAACGTCGATCACGACGCGCTCCCGGCGCTCGTCGACGGCGTCATCGGCGAGGACACGCTGTGGGCCTGCACGACCTGCGGCTACTGCGAGGCCGCCTGCCCGATCGAGCTCGAGCACCTGCCGCGCTTCTACCGGATGCGCCAGCACCGGGTGCTGATGGACGGCGCGTTCCCGCACGAGTTGAAGGCGGTGTTCGACGCCTACCAGTCGCAGAGCAACCCCTGGGGCCTGCCGGCGGACACGCGCGGCGACTGGGCGCGCGACCTCGACGTCCCCCGCGTCGAGTCGGCGGCGGCGATGCGCGGCTACGATTACCTGTTCTACGTCGGCTCGGCGCAGTCGTTCGATCCGCGGGGCCAGAAGATCGCGCGCGCATTCGTGGCGATCCTGCGTCACGCCGGTGTCCGTTTCGCGATCCTGGGCGCCGCCGAGACGTCGACCGGCGAGTGCGTGCGGCGCGCCGGCAACGAGATGCTGTTCCAGGAGCTTGCGCTCACGCTCGCCGGCACGCTGAACGAGCTCGGCGTCGTGCGGATCGTCACCTGCGATCCGCACGCGCTCAACTCGCTGCGCAACGAATACCCAGCCTTCGGCGGGCACTACGAGGTGATCCACCACACCGAGCTCATCGCGCGCCTCGTCGCCGAGGGCCGCCTCGCGCTGGCACCGCAGCAGGAGCGCGTGATCTTCCACGACCCTTGCTACCTCGGGCGGCACAACGGCGAGTTCGACGCGCCGCGCGCGGTGCTCGCGCGCGTCGTCCGCGACGCGCCGCTCGAGTTCCCGCTCTGTCGCGAGAAGGCGATGTGCTGCGGCGCGGGTGGGGGGCGGATGTGGATGGAGGAGACCATCGGCCGGCGCATCAACGTGCTGCGCGTCGAGCAGGCGCTGCCGGTGGCGCCGCAGGTGATCGCCACCGCCTGCCCGTACTGCGCGGTGATGATCGGCGACGGCCTGAAGGCGCTGGGCCGCGAGGGGGAAGTCGCCACCCTGGACATCGCCGAGCTGGTCGCCGCGGCGCTGCTGCCGCGACCGGCCGTCGCCCAGTGAACCCCGAAACGCACACCCGTCGCCGAGGCCCGCCATGACGCACAAGCACCGCCTGCTCGTCCACACCTCCCGCCAGCCGATTCGCTGGGGCGACATGGATGCGCTCGGGCACGTCAACAACACCGTCTACTTCCGCTACATGGAGCAGGCCCGCATCGAGTGGCTGTCGGGACTCTTCCCCGACGGCACCGCCTGGGGCGGCACCGGGCCGGTGATCGTCAACGCGAGCTGCACGTTTCTCGTGCCGCTGGTCTATCCCGGCGAGATCGAGGTGCGGATGTTCCTGGGCGACCCGGGCCGCAGCAGCGTGGGCAGCAGCTACGAGATCGCCTTGTCCGGACGGACCTGCGCCGAGGGGGCGGCCAAGATGGTGTGGATCGACCTCGCGACGGGCCGGAGCGCGCCGCTGCCGGAAGCGGTCGTGGCGCCGCTGCGCGCGCTCGCCGCCCACGACGCCGGCTGAGGATGAGCCTTCGACGCCGACGCTGGACGCGCCGCGCCGCCGACCGGATACTCGTGCCCGTGACCACGACCGCCAAGCTCTGGCAGCCTTCCCCCGAGCGCATCGCGCGCGCCCGGCTCACCGAGTTCGCGGCCCGGCTCGCTGCGGCGCACGGTGCCGCCTTTCCCGACTACGCTGCGCTGTGGCGCTGGACGGTCGACAACAAGGCAGACTTCTGGAAGGCGGTCTGGGATTACGCGGGGATCGTCGGCGAAGCGGGGACGCGGGTGCTCGTCGACGCCGACCGGATGCCGGGCGCGCGCTTCTTCCCGGATGCGCGGCTCAACTTCGCCGAGAACCTGCTCGCGCCGTCGGCAGCGCGTGTGGCGGCCGGCCTAGGCGCCGACGCGCTGGTCTTCCGCGGCGAGGACAGGGTCGCCGGCCGGACCAGCGACGCCGACCTGTTGGCCGCGGTGTCGCGCGTGCAGCAGTCGCTCGCGGCGCTCGGGGTGGTCGCCGGCGATCGCGTGGCCGCGTACCTGCCGAACCTGCCCGAGGCGGTCGTCGCGATGGCGGGCGCCGCCTCGCTCGGCGCGATCTGGTCATCGTGCTCGCCGGACTTCGGCGTCGAGGGCGTGCTCGACCGGTTCGGGCAGATCGCCCCGCGCGTGCTCTTCACCGTCGACGGCTACTGGTACAACGGCAAGCCGCTGCCGATTCTCGACAAGGTGGCGGCGATCGTCGCCGCGCTGCCGTCTGTCGAGCGCGTCGTCGTCGTGCCCTACCTGCAAGGCTCGGGCGGCGCGGCCGCCGACCTCGCGGCGGTGCGCGGTGCGCTGACCTGGGAGGCGTTCACCGAGCCCTTCGCGCCGCGGCCGCTCGCGTTCACGCGCCTCCCGTTCGACCATCCGCTGTACATCCTTTACTCCTCGGGCACGACCGGCGTGCCCAAGTGCATCGTCCACGGCGCGGGCGGCACGCTGCTGCAGCACCAGAAGGAGCACATCCTGCACGGCGACCTGCGGCCCGGCGACCGGCTGTTCTACTTCACCACCTGCGGCTGGATGATGTGGAACTGGCTCGCGAGCGGGCTCGCCGCCGGGGCGACGCTGCTGCTCTACGACGGCTCGCCGTTCATCGACCGGGGCAAGGCGCTGTGGGACTTCGCGGAAACCGAGCGGATCACCCACTTCGGCACGTCCGCCAAGTACATCGACGCAGCCAGGAAGATCGGGCTGGTGCCGCGCAAGGACTACGAGCTGCCCCAGCTGCGCGCGCTGTACTCGACCGGCAGCCCGCTGGCCCCGGAGAGCTTCGACTACGTCTACCAGTGCGTGAAGGACGACCTCTGCCTGTCTTCGATCTCCGGGGGCACCGACATCGTGTCCTGCTTCGCGCTGGGCGCGCCGACGCTGCCGGTGTGGCGCGGCGAGCTGCAGTGCCGCGGGCTGGGAATGGCGGTCGAGGTGTTCGACGCGGCAGGCCGGCCGCTTCGCGGCGACAAGGGCGAGCTCGTCTGCACCGCGCCGTTCCCGTCGATGCCGGTCGGGTTCTGGAACGACCCGGACGGCGCGAAGTACCGCGCCGCGTACTTCGAGCGTTTCCCCGGCGTCTGGTGCCACGGCGACTATGTCGAGCTCACCGAGCACGACGGCCTCGTCATCTACGGCCGCTCCGACGCGACGCTCAATCCCGGCGGGGTGCGCATCGGCACCGCCGAGATCTACCGGCAGGTCGAGGCGCTGCCCGAGGTGCTGGAAAGCCTGGTGATCGGCCAGGACTGGCCGCCCGGCGAGGTCGGCGACCAGCGCGTCGTGCTGTTCGTCCGCCTGCGCGAAGGACTCGCGCTCGACGCGGCGCTCGTCGAGAGGATTCGCCAGCAGATCCGCACCAACACGACGCCGCGCCACGTGCCGGCCAATGTCGTGCATGTCACTGACATCCCGCGCAACAAGAGCAACAAGATCGTCGAGCTCGCGGTGCGCAACGTCGTGCACGGCCGCGAGGTGAAGAACGCCGAGGCGCTGGCCAATCCCGAGGCGCTCGAGCAGTACCGCGACCGCGAGGAACTGAAGACGTGATCCCCAGGCGCCGCGCCCCGCGGACGGCGTTCCGAGACTCCCACCGACCAGACCAGGCTGCTGCCATGCTGCTCGACTCCAAACGCTCCTTGCTGCTCGTCATCGACGTGCAGGAAAAACTGCTGCCTGCAATCCACGACCACGCGGCGATCGCTGCCGGCATCGCCTGGCTGGCGCGCGTCGCCCGGCGGCTCGACGTCCCGGTCGCGGCGACCGAGCAATACCCGCGCGGGCTGGGTGCGCTCGTCCCGGCGATCCGGGAACTCCTGCCTGAAGGCGCCGTCGGCAGCAAGAACCACTTCTCGTGTGTCGCCGCCGGCTGCCTGCCGGGGTTGCCCGGCGCCGACCGGGCGCAGGTCGTCCTCGTCGGCATCGAGGCGCACGTCTGCGTGCTGCAGACGGCGCTGGAACTGGCCGAGGAGGGGCGGGAGGTCTACGTCGTCGCCGACGCGGTCGGGTCGCGCCGGCCGTACGACCGCGACGTCGCGCTGGCCCGGATGCGCGACGAGGGCGTGCGCATCGTGACCCGCGAAATGGTCGTGTTCGAATGGCTGCAGGAGGCCGGCACGCCCCTGTTCAAGGACATCAGCAAGGAATTCCTGCGGGGGCAATGAGGCCATGAACTTCCTGGCCATCCTCGTCGCACTGGCGCTGGAGCAGTGGCAGGCGTTCCGCTGGCGCGCGGCGTTCGAGCGGGTATTCGTCCGCTATTCGCGCGGGATCGAGCGGCGGCTGAACGGCGGCGCACCGCACCACGGGATGCTGGGCGCCGCCCTCGCGCTCGCGCCGCCGGTGCTATTCGCCGCCGCCGTGTTCTGGGCCCTCGCGGCGCTGCACCCCTTGCTCGGTTTCGCCTGGAACGTCGCCGTGCTCTACCTGCTGATGGGCTTCCGCCGTTTCAGCCACGCCTACACCACGGTCGCGACGGCGCTTGCGGCGGGGGACATCGACGCCGCCCGCCGCGGACTCGCCGCGTGGCGTGGCGGCGCGACCGCCGAACTGTCGAGCCACGAGATCGCCAAGCTGTCGATCGAGCGCGGACTCCTCGACTCCTACCGCCAAGTGTTCGCAACGCTGTTCTGGTTCGCCGTGCTGCCGGGTCCGGCCGGTGCCGTGCTCTATCGCGCCGCGGCGCTGCTTGCCGACCAATGGCATGCGCAGGCACGCGGCGAGGACACGACGCCGATCGCCAGCGCGCTGGACGTGTTCGGCGCGCCGGCGCGGCGCCTCCTGTGGCTGCTCGACTGGGTGCCTGCCCGGCTGACTGCTCTGTCGTTCGCCGTTGTCGGCGACTTCGAGGACGCCGTGTTCTGCTGGCGCACCCAGGCGTCGAACTGGGCGACCGAGGACGGCGGGGTGATCGCGGGGATCGTCCTGGCGAGCGGCGCCGGAGCGCTGGGCGTCACGCTCGGCGGTCCGTTGCCGGGGGTTGGCGGCGAGCCCGCGTATCGGCCGGAACTGGGGCTGGGCGAGGAGGCGCTGCCGGAGATGCTGCCCTCCGGCGTCGGCCTCATCTGGCGCGCGCTCCTGCTCTGGCTGCTGCTGATCCTGCTGTTGACGCTCGCCAACCTCGCGCCCTGACGCGAAGCCGCGGCGTCAGCGTCGGCGGCCGTGCGCCGCGTTGCTTTCCGCGACCAGCGCGCGCATGAGCTCGAGGCGGAACGCGGCCGCACGGCCGGCGGCGACCGCATCGCGGAACGCGCACTCCGGCTCCGCGTCGTGCCGGCAGTCGCGGAACCGGCACTGCCCGATGCAGGGTCGGAACTCGGGAAACGCGGCGACGATCGCGTCGGGATCGAGGTGCGCGAGGCCGAACGCCTTGAGGCCGGGAGAGTCGACGATCCAGCCGGCGTCCGCGGCGCCCGGGAGCGGGTAGAGCGTCGAGTGCGTCGTCGTGTGCCGGCCGCTCGCCAGCGCCTGCGACACCGCGGCCGTCTTGGCGGCGGCGTCCGGGATCACCGCGTTGAGCAACGTCGACTTGCCCATGCCCGACTGGCCGACCAGCACCGAGTGTCGTCCCGCAAGCCAAGGCACCAGCGGCGCGACGTCGTGCAGCGCTGACACCGGGACGATCGCATGGCCCAGCGCCGCCAGCGGCAGGAGGCGCTCCGCGAGCGCCGCGAATCCCGGGAGGTCGGCCTTGTTCGCGGCGACGACAAACCGGCAGTCGAGCGCCGACGCGGCCACGCTCCAGCGATGGACGAGCTCCTCGTCGAGTGAGAGGTCCGGCGCGACCACGCCGACGACCTGGTCGACGTTGGCGGCGAGCAGCTTTTCCTTGAAGGCGTCGGACCGGTAGAACAGCGTCGCGCGCGGGAGCACCGCCTCGATCACGCCGCCGCCGTCGGCGCGTGTCGCGACGACGCGGTCGCCGCAGGCGAGCACCGTGCTGCGGCCGCGAAGGACGCAGGCGAGCGTTGCACCGTCGTCGAATGCAACGACGAAGTGCCGGCGATGCGCGGCGACCACCCGGCCCGGCGCCTGGCCGGTCGGCAGCGGGGGCGAACCGTGCGCTCGCGCCGGCGTCACGCGGCGAGCCGCTCGACCTTGGCGGCGAAGACGGCGTCGTTGCCGCTGATGCCGCCGGCGTCGTGGGTCGTCAGCGAGACGACGCAGCGGCCGTAGTGGACCGAGAGGTCCGGGTGGTGGTCCTCGCCGATCGCGATCCGGGCCACCGCGTCGACGAACGCGATCGTCTGCTCGTAGTCGGCGAACCGGAACGTCTTCTCGATCCGGTCGTCGATGCGGGTCCAGCCGGGCAGCACCGCGAGGCAGCGGGCGACGTCCGCGTCGCCGAGGCGCACCGCCCCGCGCACGGCGTGCGCCGCGGCGAGGCCGGCGGT
>DATIUK010000304.1:0-3323 GCA_035466885.1 Casimicrobiaceae bacterium | reverse complement strand
AGCGCGGCGTCCTTCTCGACGTATTTCCGGTATTCATCGAGCGTCGTCGCGCCGACGCAGTGGAGCTCGCCGCGCGCCAACGCCGGCTTCAGCATGTTGCCGGCGTCCATCGCGCCTTCGGCCTTGCCGGCGCCGACCATCGTGTGCAACTCGTCGATGAAGACGATCGTTTGCCCCTCATCGGCCGCAATGTCCTTCAGCACTGCCTTCAGGCGCTCCTCGAATTCGCCGCGGTACTTGGTGCCGGCCAGGAGCGCCGCCATGTCGAGCGACAGCACGCGCTTGTTCTTGAGCGTTTCGGGGACTTCGCCGTTGACGATGCGCTGCGCGAGGCCCTCGACGATCGCCGTCTTGCCCACGCCCGGCTCGCCGATCAGCACCGGGTTGTTCTTGGTGCGGCGCTGAAGGATCTGGATGGTGCGGCGGATCTCGTCGTCGCGGCCGATCACCGGGTCGAGCTTGCCCTGGCGCGCGCGCTCGGTGAGGTCGATGGTGTATTTCTTCAGCGCCTCGCGCTGCCCTTCCGCTTCCTGTGAGTCGACGCCGGAGCCGCCGCGAACCGCGTCGATCGCACCCTCGAGCGCCTTGCGGGTGAGCCCGTGCTCCTTCAGCAGCCGACCGGTGTCGCCCTTGTCGTCGGCGAGGGCCAGCAGGAAGAGTTCCGAGGCGATGAACTGGTCGCCGCGCTTGGTCGCCTCGCGGTCGGTGAGGTTCAGGAGGCTGCCGAGCTCGCGCGAGACGGCGATCTCGCCGCCCTGGCCCTCGACCTTGGGCAGGCGCTCGATCGCCTTGGCGAGCGCGGCCCTGAGCCTCGGGACTGCGACGCCGGCGCGGGCAAGCAGCGAAGCGGTGCCGCCGTCTTCCTGGTTGAGGAGCGCCGCGAGCAGGTGCTGCGCCTCGATGAAGCCGTTGTCGTTGCCGAGCGCCGCGCTCTGGGCGTCGGCGAGCGCCTGCTGGAACTTGGTCGTGAGCTTGTCGAAACGCATGGAGTCGTCCTTCGGGCAGGTTGCCGGTCAGGTCCAATCTGGGGGGAAACCGCGTCGATTTCAAGGGTTTCCGGCGGCCCGGCGCGCCGCTGAAGAGGCCAACGACGCCCGGGGTGGTAACATCCGCGCCCAGCCAAACACCCCGCAAGTGCGCCCAACATCCGATGCCCGTCGACCCGCCGAACCCAACCCCCCCGCCCCCCGAACCCAAGGCCGGCCTGCTGCAGGTCGTCGGCGCCGTGTTCTGGGGCTTCTTCGGCGTCCGCAAGGGGAAGCACATGGCGGCGGACATGAGCTCGATCAAGCCGCTGCACGTGATCCTGGTCGGGCTTGCGCTGGGTGCGGCGTTCGTGCTGACGCTGATCGTCCTGGTGCGCGTCATCGTCAGCAGTGCGGGCTGACCGCCGGCCACGCCGCGGATGGCGCACAGCATCGAAGTCAGCGAGGAGCGCGGCGTGCGCTACCTGCACTTCGGCACCGAGTGGGTGCAGGGGGCGATGCGGCTGTCGCGACCCCACCAGCTGGTACTCGCCTACACGCAGGAGATGCTGTCGTTCCTGCTCTTCCGCCCTGCGCCGCTCAAGGTGCTGATGATCGGCCTCGGCGCCGGTTCGCTGCCCAAGTTCTTTCGCAAGGAGCTGCCGACCACGTCGATCACCGTGGTCGAGGTCAATCCGGCGGTGATCCCGATTGCGCGCGACCTCTTTCGCGTTCCCGCCAACGACGAACGCCTGGACGTCCAGGTCGGCGACGGCTACGCGTGGGTGCAGGAGTCCGGCGAGACCTTCGACGCGATCTTCGTCGACGGCTACGACCATCGTGCGCGCCCCGGCAAGTTCGAGACGCCGGCGTTCTACGACGCCTGCGTCGCCCGCCTCGCGCCGCAGGGCGTGCTGGTCAGCAACGTCTTCGGCCAGGTCCGCGGCCATGCGCAGACGATGCGCCACCTGCGCGAGGCGTTTCCGCGCGGCATGCTGCGGCTGCCGTCCGCCGAGTCGAAGAACGTGGTCGTCAGCGCCTTCGTCGACCCGCCGGCGACCACGACCATCGCCCAGCTGCGCACCCGTGCCGAACAGCTACGCGCGCGCTTGGGGTTGCCGTTCCACAAGTGGGTGCACACGCTGCAGCAGAACAATCCGGCCGAGCTGCAGTCGCTGTTCCGCTGACCCGCCAGTCGGCGATCAGCGGGCGATGAGTGCGACGACCTCGTCGGCGGCGGCGGCAAGTTCGGCGTCGCTGGTGAGAAGGTCCGGGCAGAGTCGCCACCACTCGTCGCGGGCATCGGTGACGACGCCGCGTTCGCCAAGCGCCGCGGCGAGCCGGCGGGCCTGCGGATGCCGGATCACCACGAACGCCCCGCGATCGACGGTGCCGCCGCGCGCCGCGACGCCGCGTTCGCCGAGGAGCGTCACCAGCCGCTGCTGCAGCTGCAGCGAATGGGCGCGCAACCGCGGCACGCCGATGCCCAGCGTCAGGCGCTGACCCGCGCGCGCCTGGTAGAACGGCAGGATCGCCGGCGTCGACTCGAGCCAGGCGTCCCCGCCGGGGCCGTAGCGGGGCGGGTCGGGACGTGCATACTCGAACGGGGCTTCCTTGGCGAACCAGCCGGTGTCCGGCGTGCGCAAGCCGGCGTCGAGGACGCGCGGGGCGAGATACAGGAAGCACGCGCCCGTGCCGCCGCGCAGGTACTTGTAGCTCCCGCCCACGGCGAAGTCGACGTCCAGCGCGACGACGTCGACCGGCAACACGCCCAGCGAGTGATAGACGTCGAGCAGCACGCGCGCGCCGGCGGCCCGCGCGTGCGCCGCGATCGCCGCGATGTCGACGATCCGCTGCCCGGTCTGGAACATGACCTGCGAGACGACGACGAGGTCGACGCCGGGACCGAGGGCGGCACCGAGGTCGGCGGCATCGAAGTGCCCGTCGGCACGCGCCTCGACCAATCGCAGCTCGATGAGTCCGCGTTGCGCATGGTCGCGCAGCACGACGTCGAGGGAGTCGAATTCGCCGCGCGTGGCGACGACCCGCGGCACGCCCGGCAGCGCGTTCAACACCGCCCGCAACCCCTGCCCGGCGCTTGCCTTGGGCACGACGCAATCGGGTCGCGGCGCGTTCAGCAGCTCGGCGAGGCGGGCCCGGAACGCGGCGATCTCCGCCATCCAGGCTTCCCAGGCCGATCCCATGCCCTCGTACCAGGCCGCGAGGCCCGCACGCACGTCGTCTTCGGTCGCGTCGAGCGGGCGACCAAGCGAGTGGTTGGCGAGATAGATGCGGCCGGCAAGCGCCGCCCGGTGGCGCGCGAACAGCGGCGCAACCGCGCGTCGGAGCCCCTCCTCG
>DATIUK010000303.1:0-2430 GCA_035466885.1 Casimicrobiaceae bacterium | reverse complement strand
CGCGTCGAGGCGCGCCAACTCCTCTTCGAACGTCGGCGTGTAGCGGACGTCGCCGGGCGGGTGGGGATTGACGTACCGGCCGAGCGCGCGCTGGGCGATCGCCTGCGGATCGGTCCGGCCCTGCTCGACCCGGGTGGCGAGTTCGCGTTTCAACTTGTCGAACTCGGGTGCGGCGAAGGCGGGCTGGGTGAGCGCCTCGTGCATCAGCCGCAGCACGTCGGGCAGGTGCGCGCGCACCGTCTGCCCCCCGGCTGTGGTGCCGGTCTGGCCGCCGCTGAAGGCGAGCTTGGCGCGCGCCTTGTCGAGCGCGTCCTCCCAGCCCTGCCGGTCGCGCTGTTGGGTGCCGCGGTTCAGCATCGCCGCGGCCAGCGTGCCGGCCGGCGCGACGTTGCGCAGCGACGCTTCGTCGCCCTGGTGCAGGTGGAGGCTGAACTCGACGGTCTCGCCGCGCGTCTTCTTGGGCAGCAGCGCGACCTTCATCCCGTTGGGCAGCGTCAGCCGCTGCGTCCGCGCCTCGAGGTTCGCCGGCGTCGGGTCGAACACTTCGCCGGCGGCCACCTGCGCGGCGCCCTTGTAGTCGGCGACCATCGCCGCGACGTCGACCGCCGGCGCGTCCGGCGCGCGATCGGGCTTGGCGTCGGGGATGAACTGCCCGAACGTGAGGTTCGAGCTCTTGATGTACTCCAGGCCGACGCGCTGCACGTCGGCGGCGGTGAGCGCGCGCCAGCGGTCACGCTGGAGGAAGAAGAGCCGCCAGTCGCCGAGCGCGATCGATTCGGAGAGCACGAGCCCCAGCTGCTGCGGATCGGCGAGCATCTCGTCGATGCTGGTCAGCGTCCGAGTCTTCACGCGGTCGACCTCGGCCTGCGTGATCGGCTGGTCCTTGAGGCCGAAGAGCGTGGAGAGCATCGCGGTGCGGGCGGCGTCGGTCGACTCGCCCAACGGCACCTGCGCCCAGAAGATGACGTTGCCCGGGTCGCGCAGGTCGAGGTTCCAGGCCTCGACGGCGCTCGCTTTCTTGGTCTCGACCAGTGCCTGGTAGAGGCGGCCCGACGGGGCGATGGTCATGATCTCGCCGAACGCCGCGAGCGCGGTTGCGTCCGGGTGCGATCCCGGCGGCGTGCGGAAGAGCGCGCCGATGAACTGCGCGCTGCCGACGCGGCGGACGGTGACCGAGCGCTCGCCGTCCTGCACCGGCTCGCGGGTGTAGGTGACCGGCAGCGCGCGCGCGGGCTTGGGGATCGGGCCGAAGTAGCGGACGATGCGCTCGAGCGTCTTCGCCGGATCGAACTTGCCGGCGACCAGCAGCACCGCGTTGTCCGGCTGGTACCAGGTGCGGTAGAACGCCTGCAGCCGCTCGATGCTGACGTTCTCGATGTCCGAGCGCGCGCCGATGGTGAGGTTGCCGTAGTTGTGCCAGTCGTAGGCGGCGGCCTGCAGCCGGCCCCAGAGCACGCTGCGCGGGTTGTTCTCCCAGTTCTCGAACTCGTTGCGCACGACCGTCATCTCGGTGTCGAGGTCGGACTTCTTGACGAAGGAGTTGACCATCCGGTCCGCTTCCATCGCCAGCGCCCAGTCGAGGTTCTCGTCGGACGCGGTGAACGACTCGTAGTAGTTGGTGCGGTCGAAAAAGGTCGAGCCGTTGAAGCGCATGCCGCGGCGGCCGAGCTCCTGGAAGATGTTGTCGATCTTCGGCGTGCCCTTGAACACCAGGTGTTCCAGCAGGTGCGCCATGCCGGTCTCGCCGTAGCTTTCCTGGCGCGAACCGACCATGTAGGTGACGTTGACCGTCGTCGACGGCTTGGTGTCGTCGGGATAGAGCACGACGCGAAGGCCGTTGGCGAGCCGGTACTCGGTGAAGCCCTCGACGGTCGCGCCCTGGGTGACGCCCGGGGGCAGCGCGGCGCGGGCGCCCAGCGCGAACAGCGCCGCGGCGAGCAGGAGCAGGAGGCGAAGGAACGGGGACGGGCGGGACGACGGCATGGAAACTCCGGGCAGGCTGCGGGGCGAAGCGCCGCAGTATAGAACCATCGGGGGGGCATCGGCGGGAAGGCCGGCAACCCGACTGCGACCGCGCTCCGGCGGCACGGTTCCGTCGGTTCGGCCGATTCCGGCCCGGCCGGCGCCTTGCGCCCGACGCGCGGCGGAATTGCGGAATTGGGGCGGAATTGGTGCGGAATTGGGGTCAGAGCCGTAATCCAGCAGAGCAGGCCGGATCTAACAAACCCCGAGCTCCGATGGATTACGGCTCTGACCCCAATTCCGCAATTCCGATTTCGCACGGCTAATTGACGTTAACGTAAACGGCAAGTAACCTTTGACGCCCGTCGGTCCCGCGCCGCGCGACGTGCGTTCCGGCCGGACAAGTTCTAAGCTAGCTTGGGCTGCCCGCCGGCCCGTCCACGAGGTTCGCCATGAACGATCTCTCCG
>DATIUK010000302.1:0-9135 GCA_035466885.1 Casimicrobiaceae bacterium | reverse complement strand
CGCCCGGGCCGCCCGCTGCAGGTCGAGACCGACGCCGCCGGAACGCTGCTCGAGCTGCGCTTCGCGACCTCCGGCGGCGAGCTGCTTCGCATCCGGCGCGATGACGGCCGGCTGGTCGGCACGACCGACGCGCTCCCGGTCGACATCCAGTGGCGATTGGCGAGCGGCGAGATCCGCTCCTCGCTGTTCGGCGCCGCCGATGCCGCCGGCATTCCCGACGCAGTCACGCTGCAGGTCGCCGAGATCTTCGGCGGCGACATCGACTTCCTCAAGGATCTGAAGCAGGGCGATCGCTTCACCGTCGTCTACGAGGCCCGCTATGTCGACGGCGAGCTGCAGTCCGCCGGCCGGGTCGTGGGCGCCGAGTTCGTCAACGGCGGCAAGGTGCTCACCGCGTTCCTCTGGCGCGACGGCGACGGCGGCGAGGGCTACTACGCGCAAGACGGCGCGCCGCGGAAGAAGGCGTTCCTGCGCTCGCCTCTGGAGTTCTCGCGCGTCACCTCGGGCTTCTCCGGGGCGCGTTTCCATCCCATCCTGCAGGTGACGCGGGCGCACCTCGGCACCGACTACGCGGCGCCGGCGGGAACACCGGTGCGGGCGACCGGGAATGGCAAGGTCGTCTTCGCCGGCAGCCAGGGGGGCTACGGCAACATGGTGCACCTGCAGCATCAGGGCACGTTCGCGACCGTCTACGCCCACCTGTCGCGGCTCGCCGCCGGCGTGAAGCAAGGCGCGCGCGTGACGCAGGGCGACGTCATCGGCTACGTCGGCCAGACGGGATGGGCGACCGGCCCGCACCTCCACTACGAATTCCGCGTCGGGGGCCAGCACCGCAATCCGCAGACGCTGGCGCTGCCGTCAGGGGAGCCGCTGTCGGCGCCGGAGTATGCGGCGTTCGGCGCGGCGATCGCGCCAGCGGCGGCGCAGCTTGCGCTCGCGCAGTCGCTCGCCGGCACCCGGGTCGCGACCGGCCGCTGACGGCAGCGCGCCGCAAGCGGAAGCCGGCACCGTCGGCACGATGGCGACCGATCGCTACGCCGGCGTGATGTCGGGAACGAGCCTCGACGGCGTCGACGCGGTCGTGGCCGATTTCGCCGCCGGCGGCGTTCGGGTACTCGGCTGCGCCACGCTGCCGTTCACCGCCGCGCTGAAGGACGAGCTCCTTGCGCTGCAGGCACCCTGCGCTGACGAGATCGCGCGCGCCGCGCGCGCCGCCAATGCGCTCGCCGACCTCTACGCGGGCGCGATCGTCGAGGCCGCCGCGGCCGCGGGTGTTGCGACCGGCGCGATCGCCGCGGCGGGCGTCCACGGCCAGACGATCCGCCACCGGCCGGGCGAGGGCTGGACGCTGCAGCTCAACAACCCGGCACGCGTCGCCGAGCGCTGCGGCGTGACCGTCGTCGCCGACTTTCGCAGCCGCGACGTCGCCGCCGGCGGCCAGGGTGCGCCGCTGGTGCCGGCGTTCCACGCTGCGGTGTTCGGCGGCCCGGTCCACCGGGCGGTCGTCAACGTCGGTGGCATCGCCAACGTGACCGACCTGCCGCCCGGGGGCACGGTACGCGGCTTCGACACCGGTCCCGGCAACGTGCTGCTCGACCTGTGGCACGCGCGCCATCGCGGCGGGCCGTTCGACGCCGGCGGAGACTGGGCGCGGTGCGGGCGCGTCGACGCCGGACTCCTCGCCGCGCTGCTTTCTGAGCCGTTTCTCGGACTTTCGCCGCCGAAGAGCACCGGGCGCGACCTCTTCAACGCCGGCTGGCTGGACGCGCGGCTCGCCGGCCGCCGCGTGCCGGACGTCGACATCCAGGCGACGCTGCTCGAGTTCACCGCGGCCAGCATCGCACGGGCGATCGACGACCACTGCGCGGCGGCGACCGAGGTCCTGGTCTGCGGTGGCGGTGCGCGCAATGGCGCGCTGCAGGAGCGGCTCGGCGCATTGCTTGCGCCGCGCAAGGTCGCGACGACCGACGTTGCCGGCGTCGCGCCCGGCCACGTCGAGGCGCTGGCGTTCGCGTGGCTCGCGCGCGAGGCGCTGGCCGGGCGGCCGGGCAACCTGCCCGCTGTCACCGGCGCTGCGGGATTGCGCGTGCTGGGAGCGATCTATCCGGCGTGATCAGCGCCCGACCAGCGGCAGGCCCCAGATCGCCCAGGCGGCGACCAGCGCCCAGACGGCGAGCGTCGCGCCGAGGTTGAAGCCGGCGTTGTTCTGCCCGAAGAGCTGCCAGTTCCAGTACGCCACCGGCTGCCCGGTCGCCGGCCAGGTCGGCAGGAACCGGCGCACCGTGGCGCAGTACGTCTCGTACGCGGCGCCGAAGATCGGGGCGAGGTGCGCCTCCTCGCGCCGCACCCGCGCGTCCATGTAGAACCAGTAGAACACGGCGTAGGCGAGAAGCAGCCAGCCGTTGCCGAGCAGCATCAGGAACCCCAGCACGATGAAGAAGCGCCCCAGGTACATCGGGTTGCGCACCATCGTGTAGGGACCGCGCGCCGTGAGCGTGGCGTTCTTGTCGAGCGAGGCGAAGCACCAGAGCTGGATGAACTCGCCGGCCATCGAGACCAGGAAGCCCGCCAGCAGCCACTCCCGGCGCACGAACTGCGCGACCGCCAGCACCGCCAGCAGGACAATCGGCGCGCGCATGCGCACCAGGAAGCGGCGCAGGCCGGGATGCTGGAAGAGTCCGCTCGAGGTCGCCTTCATGGCCTTCTTTCGGGAACGAGTGCGGGGCGGGCGGGCGGCGTCACTTCCGGATGCCCATGTAACCGCGGAAGATCCAGTAGCGGCGCCAGCGCGTCGTGCGCTCGTAGAGCACGCGCCGGCTCTCACCGAGACTCTCCGGCTGCCACTGCGCCCACTTCTTGTAGATTCCGGAGAGGTCGAACGACTCCAGCAGGCGCCGCAATCCCGCGGGCATCCACTGCGTCGACAGCGCCGCCTGGAAGTCGAAGATCCCCGGCTCGCCGTCGGGCATCATCAGCATGTTGCCGCCGCCGCGGGTGTCGAGGTGCACCATCCCGCACTGGTGGACGCGCTGGAGCAGCCGCTCCAGGGCCTCCAGGAACGACGTGCTGACCCGACCGGGCGGCAACTCTGCCAGCGTGGTGCCCGGCAGGTAGCGGGCCGCGATCGCGTGCGCGTCGAGCCGAAATGCGTCGGCGGGCACGCCGGGGAGGCCGGCCACCCGGCGCAGCGCGGAGAGTTCGCGCCACAGCAGGAAACGCCCCAGCGTGTTGCGCACCGGCAGCGGGCGCGGCGAGAAGTCCTTCAGCGTCCACTCGGCGCCGTCGATCGTGACGCGCTCGACGCGGGCATTGGCCCAGCGGCCGTTGCGCAGCAGCTTGCGGCGCGCGTGCGCCAGGTCGGCACGGGTGAAGGGTGGATTGCTCGAGGGGGTCATGCGCGAACGGGAGCGGAGGCAACGCGCATTATGACAGCATGCGGCGAGGGCCTCTGGCGAGCGGGGCGCGGAGAAGCCGGCGAGGGGCGGCGCGCCGCACGGGCTTGCCGCGTCGGCCCCGTCGCGCCGGCCTGCCGGTTTGCAGCGATGTGCGCCCCGGAAAGAGAACGGGGCCTCGCCGGCCCCGTTCGCTCGCCGCGCAGGAGTCTCTGCGCTAAGCCGAGAACGACGAGCCGCAGCCGCAGGTGGTCGTGGCGTTCGGGTTCTTGATGACGAACTGGGCGCCCTCGAGGCCTTCCTGGTAGTCGATCTCGGCGCCGACCAGATACTGGTAGCTCATCGGGTCGATGAGCAGGGTGACGCCGTTCTTGGTCATCGCCGTGTCGTCCTCGTTGACGACCTCGTCGAAGGTGAAGCCGTACTGGAAACCGGAGCAGCCGCCGCCGGTCACGAACACGCGGAGCTTGAGTTCGGCGTTGCCTTCCTCTTCAATCAGCGCCCGGACCTTCTCGGCGGCGCTGTCGGTGAACAGCAGCGGGGCGGGCATTTCGGTCATTGCATTCATCGGGGCACTCCTGTCGGTAGTCTGGTGGCGATTATGGAATCGATCGCCGTCGTCTCGCAACCCTCACGCCGTCAGGGTCGGGCCAATCCCGACCCCCGGCTGCCGCACTGCCTAGCCGCCGCCGACCCGCTTCAGTTCGACGACGGCGGCGCCGCCCTGCTCGGCGTGGTTCAGCCGGCCCTGGACGACCGCGCCCACGCGCATCTCGACCTGCCGGTACGACACATCCCCCATGATGCGGGCGTTTGCCTGCAACTCAAGGTAGTCGTCGGCGGTCACCGGTCCGTTGATCGTCCCGTTGATCACCACGTGCGAAACGCGGATCTCGCCGTCCACGCGCGCGTGCTCGGAGACGACCAGCGTGCAGGGGTCGCCGTTGGCTGCCGTCACGTTGCCGCGGACCTGGCCGTCGATGCGCAGCCCGCCGCTGAACGAGATGTCCCCGTCGACGACGGTGCCGGCGCCGATCAGGCTGTCGATGCGCTTCTGCGGCGGCGAGTTCTTGTTCCGTTTCCACATGACGCTCTCCTCCTACAGTACGACGTTGCGGCTGGCGCGCGGGTTGGCCTGGCCGGACTCGAAGGCGCGGACGGTGACGGCGCGCACCGTCGCCCCCGGGGGGACCTCGAATGTGCCCTCAATCCTTTGATAATACTTGAATTTGAGCTTCAGCGTCGCGGTGGAGGCCGGCTGCTCGTCGGGCAGCAGCAGCGTCGCCGCGCGACCCGGCACCGGGTCGCCCTGCAGCGCGACCTGCAGCGTCAGGTTGCCGACGAAGTCGTCCTTCGGCTTGCCGCCACGGACGACCAGCAGGCTGTAGCGGTAGATGTCGGGTCGCTCGCGCTCGACGGCGACGCGCTGGATCGCGATGCCCGCCTGCTTGTTGGCGTCGGCAAAGAGTTGCTGCAGGAACACGACTTCTTCCTTGAGCTGAGAGTTCTCGCCCTGGAGCTCGGCGGCCTGCCGGGTCAGCGACGCCTGCGCGCCGCGGCTCATCGCCAACTCGCTGTCGAGCTGCGAGGCGCGGGTGCGCAGTTCGGCGGACTCCACGCGCAGCCGGCCGACCTCTTCCTCGAGGGTCGCCACCCGGGCCTCGACCGCCTTGCGGTTGAAGCCGCCGAAGATCTGGCCGAAGTCGAATCCCCACCACCACATCCCGCCGATCACGACCAGGAGCACGACGCCGAGCACGGCTTTCCACGGCCAGGGCAGGTGCGAGCGCACCGACATCCGCGGCGCATCGATCGAGAAGTGCTGGCGCGCACGGCGCCAGAGTCCTGCCGGCGTCAAGCGCTCGCTCAGGGAAG
Organism: Casimicrobiaceae bacterium; assembly: GCA_035466885.1. Taxonomy (GTDB): domain Bacteria; phylum Pseudomonadota; class Gammaproteobacteria; order Burkholderiales; family Casimicrobiaceae; genus CAIWHR01. The sequence continues at coordinate 3,868 of DATIUK010000302.1, read as the reverse complement.
GAGGGCGAGCGCCGCGAGCCCGCGGTTCTCGGGCAGGCCGAACATCAGGTTCATGCATTGGACCGCCTGGCCGGACGCGCCCTTGACCAGGTTGTCCTGCACGACCAGCAGCGTGACCAGGCGGCTGCCCGGCGGGCGATGGACGGCGATGCGCAGCGCGTTCGACCCCCGCACCGAGCGGGTGTCGGGCATCGATCCGGGCGGCAGCACGTCGACGAAGGGCTCGTCGGCATAGCGGCGCTCGAACAGCGCCTGCAGGTCGACGTCGTCGCGCGTCAGCGTGGCGTAGAGCGTCGAGTGCATGCCGCGGACCATCGGCACGAGGTGCGGCGTGAACACGAGGCCGATCGGCTGCGCGGTGAGGCGGGCGAGCTGCTCGACGGTCTCGGGGTGGTGGCGATGCCCCTTGACGCTGTAGGCCTTGAAGCTGTCCGAGACCTCGGAAAAGAGAAGGCCGAGCTCGGCCTTGCGGCCGGCGCCGGAGACGCCGGACTTGCAGTCGGCGATGAGGCTGCCGGCGTCGATCACGCCGGCCTCGAGCAGGGGCGCGTATCCCAGCTGCATCGTCGTCGGGTAGCAGCCGGGATTGCCGATGATCCGTGCGCGGCGAATCGCCTCGCGGTTCAACTCCGGCAGCCCGTAGACGGCTTCGGCGAGGAGGTCGGGGCAGCCGTGCGGCATCCCGTACCAGCGCTCAAACACCGCCGGGTCCTTGAGGCGGAAGTCGGCGGCGAGGTCGATCACGCGCACGCCGGCGCCGAGGAGTTCGCGCGCCTGCGCCATCGCCACGCCGTGCGGCGTCGCGAAGAAGACCACGTCGCAGGCGTCGAGCCGGGCGTCGGCGGGGTCGCAGAACGCGAGGTCGTAGCGGTCGCGCAGGCTGGGGAACATGTCCGCCACCTTCGTGCCCGCGTCCTTGCGCGAGGTGATCGCGCGCACGTCGGCATCCGGGTGCGCCGCGAACAGCCGCAGGAGCTCGACGCCCGTATAGCCGGTGCCCCCGACAATCCCGATCTTGATCATCGCCATCCCTCCGCGCGAAGCGGCGATTCTAGCATCGCGTCGCCCCGTCTCATGACAATGGAATGGAGCGGCAAGGCTCCGAAAAACCAAAGGCCGCCCGGGGGGGCGGCCTCGAGGTGCTGCAGCGCCGCGGCGATCAGCGCTTCGAGAACTGCTTGCGCCGGCGCGCCTTGTGCAGGCCGACCTTCTTGCGCTCGACTTCCCGCGCGTCGCGGGTGACGAGGCCCGCCTTGGACAGCGTCGGCTTCAGCTGCGCGTCGTAGTCGATCAGCGCGCGGGTGATGCCGTGGCGGACCGCACCGGCCTGGCCCGACTCGCCGCCTCCCGCGACGTTGACCATGATGTCGAAGGTCGTGTCGTGGTTGGTGAGCTTCAGCGGCTGGCGGACGACCATGCGGCCGGTCTCGCGACCGAAGAACTCGTCGACGGGCTTGTCGTTGACGACGATGTTGCCGGTGCCCTTCTTCAGGAACACGCGGGCGACGGCGCTCTTGCGGCGGCCGGTGCCGTAGTAGTAGTTGCCGATCATGGAGGGCTCTAGATGTCGAGGGATTTCGGTTGTTGCGCGGTGTGCGGGTGCGTCGTGCCGGCGTAGCACTTGAGCTTCTTCAGCATCTTGTAGCCGAGCGGGCCCTTCGGCAGCATGCCCTTGACGGCTTTCTCGAGCGCGCGGCCCGGGAAACGCTGCTGCATTTTCGAGAAATTGGTCGTCGAGATGCCGCCCGGGTAGCCGCTGTGTCGGTGGTAGAGCTTGTCCTCGGCCTTGTTCCCGGTGACGCGCAGCTTTTCGACGTTGGTGACGACGATGAAGTCGCCGGTGTCGACGTGGGGCGTGTAGATGGCCTTGTGCTTGCCGCGCAGGCGCAGCGCGATCTGGCTCGCCAGCCGGCCGAGGACCTTGTCCGTGGCGTCGACGACGAACCAGTCCCGCTCGACTTCGTGCGGCTTGGCGGAAAAGGTTTTCATGGGGTGTTCCGGGAGGGTTGGTTCAATTCAGCAAAGTCTTGGATCATAATCCGTATTTGCGATTTGGGCAAGGCGGCGTGGCGCCGGGCGCCGTTGGCGGACCTCGCCGGCGGCGGCGGCGGGCCGGCGATGCGGATTCCGCAGTGCGGCAATTTGCCGCAAAAACGGAACCGCCGATCGTTGCGGGCAAAACGCGGGCGCGGTCGGTAAGGACCGCGCCCGAGGATTCCACCCTAGGAGGAGGAAGGGGGAATGACCCGCGGCGGGGAGCAGGAGGTGCTCCGTAGGCCTGCGGGCTCGATGATCTTGGCATATTGCATTGCACAAGGCAAGGTGCCATTGCCGCCGCCGGGTTGGACAAAGAGCAGTGTCGGGCGCCTAGCGCACCAACCGCGGGTGCTCCGCGGCGAGCGGCCGCGGTCAAGCCGATAACCGCGCGAACTTGCACCATTTTGAAGCGAACACCGGAAAGGACGGCGGGCGATGAAGGCGCGGGTGAAGTGGAACGAGGGCATGAGCTTCGTCGGGGAGGCGGGGAGCGGGCACGCGGTCGTCATCGACGGGGCTCCGGAACACGGCGGCCGCAACCTGGGGCTGCGGCCGATGGAGATGGTCCTGATCGGCGCGGCCGCCTGCACCGCGTTCGACGTCGTGATGATCCTGAAAAAGGCCCGCCAGCCGATCGTCGACTGCGTGGTCGACGCGGAGGCCGCCCGCGCCGAAACCGAGCCGCGGGTGTTCACGCGGATCCACCTGCGCTACACGGTCGCCGGCCAGGGGCTCGACCGGCGGCAGGTCGACCGGGCAGTTGCGCTGTCCAAGGAGAAGTATTGCTCCGCGACCATCATGCTGGCGAAGACGGCGGAGGTCACCAGCGAGGTCGTCGTCGTCGACGAGTTGCCCGCGCCGTCCTGACGCGGACCGGCGGCGCCGGCGACCGCGCCAGGCTGCCGGTCAGGGCGAACCCCAGACCGGGCTCTGGTTGTACGGGTACTGCTCCGAGATCCGCCGCCCCGACGAGATGGCGTTGTTGAGTCCCGGCGGCAGGCTCTGGTAATCGCCCGGGCCGTAGGTCCGGCACTCGCCGTTCAAGTTGGCGTCGCTGCAGAACATCCAGTAGCCGCGCTCCACGCGCAGCGACGAGGCGCGGTCGTTGAAGCCGGTTCCGTCGAGATTGTCGAACCGGTTGCGGTCGACCACGAACTGGCGACCGCCAAAGCCCGGACTCTCGAACAGGATCACCCGGGCCTGGCCGCCCCAGCCTGGCGGATAGGTGCCCACGGAGCCCCCGAACTCGCCCTGTCGCAGCGAGCTCACCCGGCGGGAAAGCTCGCCCAGGCTCGCGTAGTTGCCCGGCCCGAACACCTGGCAGGTTCCCTGGTACTGGGCGTTCTCGCACAGCGTCCAGGTCCCGCTCATCACCATCGCCGACTGCGCACGGTCGTTGAAGCTGACGCCGTCGAGGTTGAACATGCTGCGATCGAAGGTGTAGCTGCGGCCGGTGAAGTTGAAGCCCTCGTAGAGCACGACCCGGTCGCGGCCGCCGCCCCCGCTGCCCGGCGGGCGGCTGCCGCCGCCCCCGCCGCCTTCGGGGCGCGCCGACGAGATCGCGTCGTTGAGCCCGAACTGCCCGAGCGACGCGTAGTTGCCGGGACGCAGCGTGATGCAGCGCCCGCCGTAATGTCCGTTCTCACACAGGGTCCACTGCCCCCGCTCGACAATGGCCGACGAGGCCAGGTCGTTGGTGCCGGTCGCGGCGAAGTCCGGCGTCGGGCCGTAGATTTCCATCCGCCGTCCGCCGAAGTTGTCGTGCTCGAAGAGTATCAACTGCGCTGCTGCGGAACCGCTCGCCAGCGCCAAGCCGGCGAGGCACGCCGAG
>DATIUK010000301.1:0-9225 GCA_035466885.1 Casimicrobiaceae bacterium | reverse complement strand
TTCGACCGCCCGCTGAAGGAGATCTCGCTGGGCAAGGTGCTGCTGCAGCTCTTCCGGGCGTCGCGGCGGTTCAACGTCGAGATCCAGCCCCAGCTCGTGCTGCTGCAGAAGACGCTGCTCAACATCGAGGGCCTGGGCCGGCAGCTCGATCCGGACCTCGACCTGTGGGTGACGGCCAAGCCGTTCCTCGAGCGCTGGATGGAAAACCAGATCGGCCTGCCGGCGTTGAAGCGGCGGCTCCTGGCCGAGGCGCCCTACATCGTTGCGGCGCTGCCGGAGCTGCCACGCCTCTTGCACCGCAAGCTGCTGGCGCCGCCCTCGGCGTCCGACGAGGCGATCAAGGACCTCGCCGTCGCGCAGAAGAGCCGCAATCGGCTGCTGGCGCTGATCGCGGTGCTGCTGGTCATCGGCATCGGCCTCCTGCTTGCACGGCCGGGTTGACGGCGGCGACCGGCGCAACCGCGCCGAATGGCCGCGCGCTGCCGCTATCGGGCCCGCGCCGGCGCGCCGGCGCCGATCGGGGGAATCGTCGATGCCGGCGCGCTCCGCGCCTCGGACCGCCGGGCCCCCACGCCGACCAGGGGGGCGCGCCGCAGGAAGGTGTTGGCCTCGCCCATGACGAAACGGAACAGGTCCTCGAGCACCGCTTCGTCGATGGCGTCGGCACGGAACTCGAGCGCAACCGCCTCGAACCGGTCGACGTTGCGCAGCGTGACCTCGACGACCTGCCGCCGGTAGTCGGGGGCGAACCGGATCGACGAGGTGATCTCCGGCGTCACCCGGAACACCCCGTGCCGAACGACGCGGTTGTGGTCCATCTCGGTCTGGTAGTGATACTGGAGGTTCGCCGCGCGCAGCCGTTCCTCGACCCCCAGCGCCGCACCGGGCGGCACCTTGAGCACGATCTCGCCGTCCTTCGCCAGCCGGTAGAACACCTCGACGTGCTCCAGGAGCTCGAGCCCCCCGAGTGCGCGCCGGCGGTAGGAGACGAAGCCGCGGTCGAAGTGCGGTGCCTCGATCGCCAGGATCGGGTCGAGGCGGAACGCGTGGGCGACGTCGGGCCGGATGACCTCGAGGTGGTGCAGCGCCTCGTCCAGCCAGCGGAACGCCCGCCAGAGCCGGCGGTCGATGTCCTGCAGCGCTTCCTCGACCGGGCGCCGCTTCGCCCCCTCCTCCGCCTGCATGGCCGCCGACTGCGCCCGCAGCTGGTCGAGGAGGGAAGGCTTGGCGGTCGGCGGTTTCATGGGCAGGCTGGGCGGCGCGTCAAAGTGAACCGAGGCGCCGTGCCGGCACCCCGCGCCGCGATGGCGGGAACTCTACTACGCCTTTTCGGTTCGGGCACGGAAATCTGAACCCCTGCCGGGCGTGAATCGGGGTCCGCGCCCGCGCGCTGCCGCGGGGTCGGCCGGCTGCGGATCGAACCCATTGAACCGCGGACGCCGGATCGCTGCCATCGGCCCTCCGGCCGAGCGATCCCGCGCGCCCGGCGATGCGGGCGGCACCGCGCCCGCCCCCGCGTCCTCGGACCCTGGTGCATCCCCGCGGCGGACCGACGAATTGCTATACAATTCAACGGTTGCGCGTCCCCATTTCCCCCTCGCGCGAGGCAAGGCCCGATGGCGCTCCTCGAGATAAAGAACGTCACCCGCCGCTTCGGCGAATTCACCGCAGTCGACAACGTCAGCTTCTCGGTCGAAGCCGGGGAGTTCTTCACGCTGCTCGGCCCCTCCGGCTGCGGAAAGACGACGCTGTTGCGGATGATTGCCGGCTTCGACCTTCCCGACAGCGGGGCTATCGTGCTCGACGGCGTCGACCTGAAGGAGACGCCGGCGGAAAAGCGGCCGATCCATACGGTCTTCCAGAGTTACGCGCTGTTCCCGCACATGACGGTGGCGCAGAACGTCGCCTTTCCGCTGCGCATGGCCGGCAAGAGCGACGACGAGGTGCGCCGGCAGGTGCGCGAGGCCATCGCGCAGGTCAAGCTCGACCGGATGGAGCAACGCTACCCGCACGAACTCTCCGGCGGGCAGAAGCAGCGCGTGGCACTCGCCCGCGGGCTCGTCAACCGCCCCCGCCTCCTGCTGCTCGACGAGCCGCTGGGCGCGCTGGACGCGAAGCTGCGCGAGCAGATGCAGATCGAGCTCATCCGGCTGCAGCGCGGCGTGGGCGTCACCTTCGTCTTCGTCACCCACTCGCAGGCCGAGGCGCTGGCGCTGTCGCACCGGATCGCGGTGATGAACCACGGCATCATCGAGCAGCTCGACGAGCCCGACAAGCTCTACGGCTTCCCGAAGAACCGCTTCGTCGCCGACTTCATCGGCAACGTCAACATGCACGAGGCGACGGTCGAGGCGGCGGGCGCCGCGCTGACGCTCGAGCTCGGCACGCTCGGCCGCGTCGCGGCGCCGGCCCGCGACGGCGTCAAGGCGGGGGCCGCCGGCGTGTTCGTGATCCGCCCCGAGCAGGTGTCGATCCGCGCCATCGCCGAGCCGTCCTCCGACCCCAACCAGTTCGAAGGCGTCGTCAACGACTTCCTCTACATCGGCGACGTCACCACCTACATCGTCGACCTGCCGGACGGCAAGCGCTTCGAGGCGCTGCTGCCCAACTCGGCGCCGGGCCGGGCGAAGTTCTTCGAGGTCGGCGACCACGTGCGCCTGTCCTGGAAGGCCGAGGCCGGCGCCTTCCTGGACGCCTGACCCCCGCGGCGCGCGACGACCATGCACGCGGACACTTCGACCCGGATGCGTTCGGGACGGCTGGCGCAGTGGCTCGTCAGCGGGCCGCCGTTCGTCTTCCTGCTGGTGTTCTTCCTCGTCCCGGCCGCGATCATGGTCGTGGCCAGCATCCGCTACCCCGGCGAGTTCGGCGCACTGGCGCCGCTCTTCGGTGCCAAGCCCGGCGAGGACGGCGGCATCACGTTCGAGAACTACGCGGTCTTCTTCGGCGACTGGATCTACGTCCAGATCTTCGCCAAGAGCTTCGGCGTCGCCCTGCTGACCACGCTCGTCTGCCTGGTCATGGCCTACCCGGTGGCGCTGCTGATCGCGCGCAGCCCCAAGAAGTACCGCGACCTCATGGTGCTGCTCTGCGTGCTGCCCTTCGCCTCGAACTTCCTCGTCCGCGTCTACGCGTGGATGATCATCCTCGGCCCCTTCGACCTCCTGTTCTCGCGCTTCGCCGTGATCGTCGGCATGGTCTACGTCCACCTGCCGTTCATGATCCTGCCGCTCTACACCAACCTCGAGAAGCACGACCCCGCGCTGCTCGACGCCGCGCAGGACCTGGGCGCCAACGCCTGGAACCGCTTCTGGCGCGTGACCTTCCCGTTGTCCCTGCCCGGGATCTTCTCCGGCTCCGCGCTGGTCTTCATCCCCGTGCTGGGGATGTTCGCGATCCCCGAGATCCTCGGCGGCAAGGACGACTGGCTGGTCGGCAACCTGATCAAGGAGAGCTTCCTCGGCACCCGCGACTGGCCGTTCGGTTCGATGCTGTCGCTGATGCTCACCGTCGCGGTGCTGGCGATCGCGGCCGGTGCGGCGTGGCTCGCCAAGCGAGGGGTCGATCGTGCGTAGGTCGCCGCTGCTGTGGGCCGCCTCGCTCGCGGTCTATGCCTTCCTCTACACCCCGCTGGTCGTCGTGGTCGTCTTTTCGTTCAACGACTCCAAGCTCAACGCCGAGTGGGTGGGGTTCACGCTCGACTGGTACCGCAAGCTCTTCGCCAACGCCGAGATGCTGCACGCCGCCGCGAACTCGCTGCTGATCGCGCTCGTGTCGTCGGCGCTCGCCACGGTGCTCGGCACGATGGCGGGGATCGCGATGCACCGCTTCCGGTCGCGGCTGCTGCCGTTCATGACGCTCACGCCGGTGGCGATGCCCGAGATCCTGCTCGGCGTTTCGCTGCTGATCTTCTTCATCTCGGTGTTCGGCGAGGAGTCGCTGTCGCTGCTGACGGTCATCATCGCGCACACGACCTTCTGCATCGGCTTCGTCGCCATCATCGTGCGCTCCCGCCTCGCCGGGATGGACGAGTCGATCTTCGAGGCGGCGCGCGACCTCGGAGCCACGCCGTGGCAGACGTTCCGCCTCGTCACGCTGCCGCTGATCATGCCCGGCGTGATCGCCGGCGCGCTGATGGCCTTCACGCTGTCGATCGACGACTTCGTCATCACCTTCTTCACCGCCGGAGCGGGCGTGCCGACGCTGCCGCTGACCATCTACACGATGATCAAGATCGCGGTGACGCCGGAGGTCAACGCGGTGTCGACGCTGCTGATGCTGCTCACGCTGACCATGATCGTGCTGGCCGGCAAGATCGCGCCCGACGTGCTGCGCGGCAAGGACTAGGATGAAGCCGACCCCGGACCGCGTCCGCCGCGCGCTGGCCCTCGCCGGGGGTGCCGCGCTGGCGCTGTCGCTGGCCGGCTGCGGGCCGCGCGAAGCCGGCGACGCCAAGTCCCCGGCCGCGGCCGGGCCGCGCAAGGCCGGCGGCTCCGAGCTGCACCTCTACAACTGGAACAACTACCTCGCCGAGGAGACCGCGAAGAGCTTCGAGCAGTCCTGCAAGTGCAAGCTGGTGCAGGACTACTACTCGGACAACGAGGAGATGCTCGCGAAACTCGCCGCGGGCGCGACCGGCTACGACCTCATCGTCCCCACTGGCAACGCGGTGCAGACGCTGATCGCCCAGGGCGCGCTGCGCGAGATCGACCACGCCCGGATTCCCAACCTCGCCAACATCAAGCCCGAGTTCCTGAACCAGTTCTTCGATCCGGGCAACAGGTACTCGGTCCCCTACGCCTATTCAACGACGCTCCTCGGCTACAACGCCGAGAAGATGAAGGAGCTGGGGCTGCCCACCGACACCTGGGCGGTGATCTTCGAGCCCCGATACCTCGAGAAGCTGCAGGGCAAGGTGACGGTGCTCGATTCGCAGCGCGAGCTCTTCGCCGCCGCGCTGAAGTACCTCGGCCACTCGGCGAACGAGACCGACGAAGCGAAGCTCAAGGAGGCGCGCGACCTCATTCTGCGGGCGAAGCCCTACTGGGCCGCCTTCAACGCCTCCTCGTACATCAAGGAACTGACCATCGGCAACATCTGGCTCGCGCACGGCTACTCGAACGACATGTTCCAGGCCGCGCAGGATGCCGCGAAGGCCAAGCGTCCGTTCTCGATCGCGTACTCGATGCCCAAGGAAGGCGCGGTGCTGGCACTGGACAGCATGGTGCTGCACAAGTCGGGGCCACAGCCGGATCTCGCCTACCAGTTCATCAATTACATGCTCGAGGGCCGGAACTCGGCGGAGCTCTCCAACATGATCGGCTCCGGCAATGCCAATGCCGCCGCGATGGAATACATCGACCCGACGGTCAGGGACAACCCGGCGGTGTTCCCCGATCGCGAGCAGTGGAAGCGGCTGGAGATGTTGCGCGACCTGCCGCGCCGCGACCGGCGGCTGATGAACCGGTTCTGGACCGAGATCAAGGTCCGCTGATCCGCGGCAGCGGAACCGCGGTCGTGCACCCGAGTCGGGCCCGTGGTGCCGGGCCCCAATGAAACCAGGAACGCCGATGACGCTGCCTGCGATCCGCGTCGAGCCGCTCTCCCCGACCCGGCGCGGCGACTTCCTGCGCTTCTTCGATCACGAGCGCGGTCCGGCGTTCTCCGACAACCCGGAGTGGGCGCGCTGCTACTGCCACTACTACCACGTGCCGAAGATCCTGCCCTGGAAGACGTTCACCGCCGACCAGAACCGCACGGCGATGACGGCGCGGATCGAGACCGGCGAGCAGGACGGCTTCCTCGCCTACGTCGGCGACGAGGTCGTCGGCTGGCTCAACGCGGCGCCCTGGCACAAGCTTCCGCACGCCTGCGACCGCGTCGGCGCGGCCCGGCCTCCCCTCGACGTGCCCGAGCACGCGGCGGCGGCGATCCTCTGCTTTGTCATCGCGCCGGCGTGGCGACGGCGGGGCGTCGCCCGCGCGCTCCTCGCCGGCGCGCTGGCGTCGTTCGCCGCGCGCGGCATCCGCGTCGTCGACGCCTTTCCGTTCAAGGCGGGCGCGGATCCGACCCCGGCCGACCTCTACCACGGTCCGGCGGAACTGTTCGCGGCTGCGGGTTTCGAGGTGCATGGCGAGACCGACGACGTCACGGTGATGCGCCGGCGACTGGCCTGACGTGGAATCCGGGATGCGCACCGCGCGCCGCCTATAATCGCCGGGAAGGAAACGCGCCGGCCGGTGCGCCGCGTCGACGGTTCCCCACCGCCATGCCCCGCGACGCCCATCCTTCGCTGCTGCCGCACTTCCTCGCCGGCCTCGCCGGCCTGTCGATCGTCTACGCGAGCCTGCAGCCCTTCGGCGAGTGGATTGCGCCGTTGCCCGGAACGCCGTTCTTCCTGTTTGCCCCCTGGCCTGCCCGCTGGACGCGCTTCGATGCGCTCGCCAACCTCCTCGCCTACCTGCCGCTCGGCTTCTTCGTCGCGCTGATCCCGCGCGGGCGTTCGGCGTGGTCGCGGCTGTCGGTCGCGGTCGCGACGGGCGCCGCGCTCTCGTTCGTCATGGAAGCGCTGCAGATGGTCCTGCCGCCGCGCGACGCTTCCGTCGTCGACCTCCTCGCGAACACAGCCGGCAGCGCGGCCGGCGGCCTCGCGGCGCTGGCGTTCGGGCGCTGGACGCGCCTGCGCGAGGCGATCCGCAACCGCCGAGAGCGCTGGTTCCTGCCGGGTCGGGCGGGCGACCTGGGGCTCGCGATGCTCGCCATCTGGCTGGTCGTCCAGGTCAACCCCGGGATTCCGCTGTTCGCCATGGTGTTCGATCCGACGCCGCAACTCGGGCCGCTGGCCGCGAGCGGCCTGCCGGCGCCGGATCTGGCCGAGGTGCTGATCGAGGCCGCTCACAGCGCGCTGCAGATGCTCGGCGTCGGCCTCTTTGTCGCGCTGCTGATGCGCGAGCGCCGTTATGCCGGCACCGCCGTCATCGCGCTGGTCGTCGCCGGGCTCGCGATCAAGGGCATCGCGGCCGCAGCCCTGCTCAAGCCGGCGGCGTGGCAGCACTGGCTCTCTCCCGGCGTCACCGCGGGGGTCGCGGCCGGCGCGCTGGCGCTGATGCTGTTCATCTTCCTGCCGCGACCGGTCCAGATCGCCTCCTGCGCCGTCGCGCTGCTGTCGTCGCTGCTGTCGACGCTGCTCGCACCCGAGCTGCTGCATGCGCGGGCGCCGCTGTCACTGTTCAACTGGCACTACGGCCACCTGCGCACCTTCAACGGTCTCACCCGCAGCGTGCTGATGCTCTGGCCGATCGCGGCGAGCGTGTTCCTGTTCGCGCTCGCGGGGCGCCCAGGATGGGGCGAGGCGCGCTGAGCCCGCCGGTGGGCGCCACTCCCGCGATCTGCTATCGTTGTCGTCATGCTGCCTGCGGCCGTCGCTGACGCGATCGATCTCTCGCGCGTCCGCCGCGCACTGGTCATCAAGCTGCGCCACCACGGCGACGTGCTGCTGACCTCGCCGGTGTTCACCGTCCTGCAGCGTGCCGCGCCGCAGGCCGAGATCGACGCGCTCGTCTACCGGGAAACGATGCCGATGCTGGCCGGGCATCCGGCGATCAGCGAGCTGCACGGCATCGACCGCGACGCCAAGCGCCGCGGCCCCGGCGCGCAGATCGCCGCCGAGTGGCGATTGCTGCGCGCGCTGCGCGCCCGGCGCTACGACCTCGTCGTCCACCTCACCGAGCACCCGCGCGGCGCGTGGCTCAAGCTGCTGCTCGGGGCCTCCGCCGGCGTCGCGCCGCAACGCGAGCGCGCCGGCCTGCTCTGGCGCCAGGCGTTCACGCACGTCTATCTCAAGCCGCGCGCGACGCAGCGCCACACCGTCGAGAGCAACCTCGATGCGCTGCGGCGCATCGGCATCTGGCCGGTGCCCGCGGAGACGTCGCTGGTCCTCGTTCCCGGCGATGCGGCGTGGGCGCGCGTCACGGCGCTGCTCGCCCGGCACGGCCTCGAGCGGCGGCGCTACATCGTCGTCCACCCGGGCTCGCGTTGGCTCTTCAAGTGCTGGCCGGCGGCGGCGATGGCGGCGGTCATCGATCGTCTCGCCGCCGACGGCTGGCCGGTCGTGCTCACCGGTGCACCGGACCCGGCCGAACGGGGGCTGGTCGACGCGGTACGCGCCGCAACGCGCGCGCCGGTCGTCGACCTCGCCGGGCAGCTTTCGTTGCCCGAGCTCGCCGCGCTGATCGGCGCCGCCCGGCTCTTTTTCGGCGTCGACTCGGCGCCGATGCACATGGCGGCGGCGATGGGCACGCCGACGGTCGCGCTGTTCGGCCCGAGCGGCGACGCCGAATGGGCGCCGTGGCACGTCGCCCACCGGGTCGTCACCTCGACCGTGCATCCCTGCCGCCCCTGCGGCAACAACGGCTGCGGCGGCAGCAACCACTCCGACTGCCTGCTGACGCTACCCGAAGTCCGCGTCGCCGCCGCCATCGAGGACCTGCTCGCCGAGACCGGAAGCACGTCGCCGCAATGAAGCTCGGCATCGTTCGCCAGCGCTACACGCCGTTCGGCGGCGCCGAGCGCTTCGTCGCGCGGGCGATGGAGGCGCTCGCCGCCCGCGGCGTGGGCCTGCGCGTCTACACCCGGCGCTGGCCGGCGTCCGCGGCGGCGACGGCGATCGAGCCGGTCATCTGCGACCCGTTCTACATCGGCAACCGCTGGCGCGACGCGAGCTTCGCCCGCGCGGTCAAGGTCGCGCTCGCGCGGGATCGCCCCGACCTCGTCCAGACCCACGAGCGCATCGACGGCTGCGACATCTTCCGCGCCGGAGACGGCGTCCACCGCGTCTGGCTGGAGGAGCGGCTGCGCGCCGGGGGCGCGTTCGAGCGCCTCGCCATCGCCGCCAACGGCTACCACCGCTACATCCTCGACGCCGAGGCGCGGGTGTTCGCCGACCCGGAGCTCAAGGCCGTCATCTGCATTTCGCAGATGGTGAAGGACGACGTGCGCGCGCACTTCCCGATCGCCGAGCGGAAGCTGCACGTCATCTACAACGCGGTCGACCCGGCGGAGTTCGGCCCGCAGGTGCGCGCCGCCCGCGCGGCGATGCGGCAGCGGCAGGGCTTCGTCGGCGAGCACGTGGTCTTCCTGCTGGTAGGCTCGGGGTATGCGCGCAAGGGCGTGCCCGCGGCGATCAGGGCGCTGGCGCGACTGCCCGCCGCTGCGCGCCTCGTCGTC
>DATIUK010000300.1:0-3139 GCA_035466885.1 Casimicrobiaceae bacterium | reverse complement strand
CCGGCGGCGGCGAACTTGGCCACCGCGCCGCGCTGCGTCGACTTCGAGGCCTGCCCACCGGTGTTGCTGTAGACCTCGGTGTCGAGCACCAGGATGTTGACGTTGCGGCCCGACGCGAGGACGTGGTCGAGCCCGCCGTAGCCGATGTCGTAGGCCCAGCCGTCGCCGCCGACGATCCACACGCTGCGCACGACCAGGCTGTCGGCCACGGCCAGCAGCTGCCCGGCCTCGGGAGTGCGCAGCCGCGCCAGGGTCGCCTTCAAGTCCCGGACGCGCTCGCGCTGCTGCCGGATCTGTTCGTCGTTGTCCTGCGGCGCTTCGAGCAGTTCGGTGGCCAGCGGCTCTCCGATCTCGGCGCGCGTTGTGCGCACCAGCATCTGCGCCAGGTCGCGCTGCGCATCGAGCGCCAGCCGCATGCCGAGGCCGAACTCGGCGTTGTCCTCGAACAGGCTGTTGGCCCACACCGGGCCCTGGCCGGCGGCGTTCTGCGACCAGGGCGTCGTCGGCAGGTTGCCGCCGTAGATCGACGAGCAACCGGTCGCATTGGCCACCACCAGGTGGTCGCCGTAGAGCTGCGACAGGAGCTTCAGGTACGGCGTCTCGCCGCAGCCCGAGCACGCGCCCGAGTACTCGAACAGCGGCAGGCGCAGTTGCGAGCCGCGCAGGCCGTCGATGCTGTCCAGCGCCGGCCGCACCTCAGGCAGGCTGAGGTAGAACTCGTAGTTGGCGCGCTCGGCCTCGAGGTGCTGGAGCTTGGGCGCCATGTTGACGGCCTTGTGCTTGGCCTCCGTCTTGCTGCGCGTCGGGCACACGTCCACGCAGATGCCGCAGCCCGTGCAGTCGTCCGGTGCGACCTGCAGGCTGTACATCAGGTTGTCGAGCGGCCCGCCGTCCTTGCGCGCCCAGGGCACCGCCTTGAAGCCCGGCGGCGCGCGCTTCAGTTCCTCGGCCGGGAAGACGTTCATGCGGATCGCCGCGTGCGGGCACGTCAGCGGGCAGATCGCGCACTGCGTACAGATGGTCTCGTCCCAGATCGGGATCTCGTGGGCGATGCTGCGCTTCTCCCACTGTGCAGTGCCGGTCGGGAAGGTGCCGTCGACCGGCATCGCCGAAACCGGCAGCAGATTGCCCTTGCCGTCGAGCATCATCGCGGTCACGCGCTGCACGAAATCGGGTGCCGATTCCGCGACCGCGGAGCGGCGCGTCCGCGCCGAGTCGGCGTGGTCGGGCAGCGGCACTTCGCGCAACGCCGCCAGCGACGCGTCGACGGCCGCGAAGTTGCGGTTCAGCACGGTCTCTCCGCGCTTGCCGTAGGTCTTGCGGATCGCTTCCTTGATCTTCGCGACGGCCTCCTCCCGCGGCAGGACGCCGGAGATCGCGAAAAAGCAGGCCTGCGTCACCGTGTTGATGCGCCCGGCGAGACCCGCCTGCTGGGCGACGGCGAGCGCGTCGACGACGTAGAACTTGAGCTTCTTGGAGAGGATGGATTCCTGCGCCTCGCGCGGCAGCCTGTCCCACACGTGCTCGGGCGCGTAGGGGCTGTTCAGCAGGAAGGTGGCGCCCGGCCGGGCCAGTTCCAGCACGTCGAGCTTCTCCATGAAGTCGAACTGGTGGCAGGCGATGAAGTCGGCGCGGCCGATCAGGTAGGTCGACTCGATCGGCGCCGGCCCGAAGCGCAGGTGCGACACGGTGATCGCCCCCGACTTCTTGCTGTCGTAGACGAAGTAGCCCTGCGCATGCAGCGGCGTGTACTCGCCGATGATCTTGACCGTGTTCTTGGTGGCGCCCACCGTGCCGTCGGCGCCAAGGCCATAGAACACCGCGCGGGTGACGCCCGCGGCCTCGGTGTCGAAGGAAGGATCCCATTTCAGCGACAGCTGCGTCACGTCGTCGACGATGCCGACGGTGAAGTGCCGCTTCGGCCGCGCAGCGATGAGCTCGTCGAGCGCTGCCTTGGCCATCGCCGGCGTGAACTCCTTGGACGACAGGCCATAGCGGCCGCCGATCACGCGCGGCAGGGGCGACCCTTCGGGCCAGCCCTCGACCAGCGCGCTGACCACGTCCTGGTACAGCGGCTCGCCGATCGCGCCGGGCTCCTTGGTGCGGTCGAGGACGGCGATCGAGCGCGCGGTCTTCGGCAGCGTCGCGACGAAGGCCTCGACGTCGAACGGCCGGTACAGCCGCACCGTCACCAGGCCCACCTTCTCGCCGGCGGCGACGAGCTTGGCGACCGCTTCGCGCGACGCACCGACGCCGGAACCCATCTGCACCAGCACCCGCTCGGCGTCGGGCGCGCCGCTGTACCAGAACAGGCTGTAGCGGCGGCCGGTCAGCCTCGCGAAGCGGTCCATCGACTCCTGCACGATGCCCGGCACCGCCGCATAGTAGGCATTGCAGGCCTCGCGCGCCTGGAAGAAGACGTCGGGGTTCTGCGCCGTGCCGCGCATCACCGGCTTGTCCGGGTTCAGCGCGCGGCCGCGGTGCGCCTTGACGAGCTCCTCGTCGATCAGCGCACGCACCTCCTCCTCGAACAGCAGTTCGATCTTGTTCACTTCGTGGCTGGTGCGAAAACCGTCAAAGAAGTGCAGGAACGGCACCCGCGCCTTCAGTGTCGCCATGTGCGCGATCATCGCCATGTCCTGCGCTTCCTGCACGCTGGAGGAGGCGAGCAGCGCAAAGCCGGTGGTGCGCGCGGCCATCACGTCGCTGTGGTCGCCGAAGATCGACAGTGCGTGCGTGGCCAGCGTGCGCGCGGCGATGTGGAACACCGTCGGCATCAGTTCGCCGGCGATCTTGAACATGTTGGGCAGCTTCAGCAGCAGGCCCTGCGACGCCGTGAACGTGGTCGTCAGCGCGCCGGCCTGCAGCGAGCCGTGCACGGCGCCTGCCGCGCCGGCCTCGCTCTGCATCTCGATCACCTGCGGCACCATGCCCCAGATGTTCGTCCGGCCCTTCGCCGACCATTCGTCGGCAAGCTCGCCCATCGTCGACGAGGGCGTGATCGGATAGATGGCGATCACTTCGCTCACCAGGTGGGCGATCCGTGCGGCGGCTTCGTTGCCGTCCAGCACATGCGAGCGTTCGGTCATGGTGGTCTCGTCGCGTTGGCCGGCGGCGTGCCGGCACTGGGGGGTGCTTG
>DATIUK010000299.1:0-3320 GCA_035466885.1 Casimicrobiaceae bacterium | reverse complement strand
ATGACCGGCCACTCGCTGGTGCCGATGGCGGCGCGCGAGGCAGGGATGACGTTCGGCGCGCTGTGCGTCCGGATCCTGCGGGGTGCCCATGTGGGATGACCCGCGCCAGATGAACGCGCTGTCGTTGCTGCTGGCGCTGCTCGCCGCTGGCCTTCTGGTGTGGGGCGTCGGTTCATGGCTGATGCGCCAGCCGGTGTTCGCCTTCCGCGAGGTGGTCGTCAGCGGCCCGCTGCAGCGCGCCAGCGCGCCGCACCTCGAGGCGGTCATCCGCGACGAGCTCGCCGGGACGTTCTTCACGATGAACCTCGACAAGGCGCGTGCGTCGCTGCGGCGGGTGCCTTGGGTGCGCAGCGTGGCGCTGCGCCGGCAGTGGCCGCAGCGGCTCGAGGTCACCGTCGAGGAGCACGCGCCGCTGGCGCGCTGGAACGACGCGGCGCTGGTCAACCAGCAAGGCGAGGTGTTCGCGGCGACGTACAGCGGCGAGCTGCCGGCGTTCGCCGGCCCCGACGGGCGGTCGGGCGACGTCGCCGCTCGGTATCGCGAGTGGTCGGAGCTCCTGGGGCCGGTGGCCCTCTCGATCCAGCGCATCGCGCTGTCACCGCGCGGCGGCTGGCAGCTCGCGACCCGCGGCAACGTGGGCCCGCTGCAGATCGAGCTGGGCCGCGACGAGCCGGCGGCGCGCCTGCAGCGGTTCATCGCCGTCCACGGCCGCACGCTGGGCGCGCTGGAGCGCGCGGGCACCCGGATCGAGCACGTCGACCTGCGCTACCGCAGCGGGTTCGCCGCCCGGGTGCCGGGATTTCGCGACAAACCGGCCAGGAAGGCACCGGCCTGAAGGCCGGGTGCAGGGCAACGGAAGGATGGTAATGCGATGGTGAAGGAAGCAAAGAACGTGATCGTCGGCCTCGACATCGGCACCTCGAAGATCGTCGCGATCGTGGCCGAGATCGCGCCGGACGGGACCTTCGACATCATCGGCATGGGTTCGCAGCCGTCGCGGGGTCTGAAGAAGGGCGTCGTTGTCAACATCGAGGCGACGATGGCGTCGATCCAGCGCGTGCTCGAGGAAGCCGAACTGATGGCCAACTGCCGGATCACCGAGGTCTACACGGGCATCGCCGGCAGCCACATCCGCAGCATCAACTCCAGCGGCATGGTGGCGATCAAGGACAAGGAGGTCACGCAGGCCGACATCGACCGGGTCGTGGAGACCGCGAAGGCGGTGGCGATTCCCAACGACCAGCAGATCCTGCACATCCTGCCGCAGGAGTTCATCATCGACGGCCAGGAGGACGTGCGCGAGCCGCTGGGAATGAGCGGCGTGCGGCTCGAGGTCAAGGTTCACATCGTCACCGGCGCCGTGTCGTCGGTCGAGAACATCACCAAGTGCGTCCGCCGCTGCGGGCTCGAGGTCCGCGAGGTGATCCTGCAGCCGCTCGCGTCGTCGATCGCCGTGCTCTCGGACGACGAGAAGGACCTCGGCGTGTGCCTGATGGACATCGGCGGCGGCACCACCGACATCGCCGTGTTCGCCGGCGGCGCGATCCGGCACACCGCGGTGATCCCGATCGCCGGCGACCAGGTGACCAACGACATCGCGATGACGCTGCGCACGCCGACCAAGGACGCCGAGGAGCTGAAGCTGCGCCACGGCTGCGCGCTGCGCCAGCTCGCCGCTGCCAACGACGTGATCGAGGTGCCGGGCGTCGGCGAACGCGCGGCGCGCAAGCTGTCGCGGCAGACGCTGGCCGAGGTGATCGAGCCGCGCATCGAGGAGCTCTACTCGCTGGTGCAGGCGGAACTGCGCCGCAGCGGCTTCGAGGAGATGCTGTCCTCCGGCATCGTCCTGACCGGCGGCACCGCGCTGCTGCAGGGCATGCCGGAACTCGGCGAGGAGGTGTTTCACCTGCCGGTGCGCGTCGGCGTGCCGGCCTACACGGGCGGGCTGTCGGAGGTCGTTCGCAGCCCGCGCTTCGCAACGTCGGTCGGGCTGCTGATGGAGGCGCGCGACCAGTACCTGCGCGGTCAGGAAGCACGCGCACAACCGGGGATCGGCGGAATGATGGAGCGGATGGGGAAATGGTTCAAGGCGAATTTCTAGCAGGGGGCCGCCGGAGCGACGATGCCGGCGGCTACGACGACGGCAGTCACGACGGCAGCATCCATAACAGCAGCAGTACTGACAGGAAAAAGGAGCGCACCATGTTTGAAATCATCGATCAGCCCTCGGAAGACGGCGCCGTCATCAAGGTCATCGGCATCGGTGGCTGCGGCGGCAACGCCGTCGACCACATGATGAGCCGCGGCCTCGCCGGCGTGGAGTTCATCTGCGCCAACACCGACGCGCAGGCGTTGAAACGCTCGAACGCGCCGCTGCAGCTGCAGATCGGCACGACGCTGACGCGCGGCCTGGGCGCGGGCGCCCGGCCCGAGATCGGGCGCGACGCCGCCAACGAGGACCGCGAGCGGATCTCCGAGCTGATCGATGGCGCGGACATGCTGTTCATCACCGCCGGCATGGGCGGCGGGACCGGCACCGGGGCGGCGCCCGTGATCGCCGACATCGCCAAGAGCATGGGCATCCTGACCGTCGCGGTCGTCACCCGGCCGTTCGCCTTCGAGGGCAAGCGGCAGCGCGTCGCGCAGTCCGGCATCGAGGAGCTCTCGAAGAAGGTCGACTCGCTGATCATCATTCCCAACGACAAGCTGATGGAGGTGCTCGGCGAGGACGTCTCGGTGCTCGACGCCTACGCCTCCGCCAACGACGTGCTGCACGGCGCGGTGTCCGGCATCGCCGAGGTGATCAACAACGCGGGCCTCGTCAACGTCGACTTCGCCGACGTGCGCACCGTGATGGGCGAGGTCGGGATGGCGATGATGGGCTCGGCGACGGCCGGTGGCAGCGACCGCGCGCGCGCGGCCGCCGAGCAGGCGGTGCGGAGCCCGCTGCTCGAGGACGTCAACCTCCTCGGCGCGCGCGGCGTGCTGGTCAACATCACCGCATCGTCCGGGCTCAAGATGAAGGAGTACCACGAGGTCATGAACACCATCAAGGAGTTCACGGCCGAGGACGCGATGGTCATCGTCGGCACGGTGATCGACGACACGATGGAGGACCGGCTGCGGGTCACGATGGTCGCGACCGGCCTGGGCGGCGGGCAGGCGAAGGCGCAGCAGCGCCCGCCGTCGATCACCCTCGTCGACCAGCCGGCGATCGTCGCGCGCACCGGGACCGACGGGATGGGCATCGAGCACATCAATTACGACAACCTCGACCAGCCGGCGGTCATCCGGCGGCGGGAGCGCGGCGGGCCCGCGAC
>DATIUK010000298.1:0-6787 GCA_035466885.1 Casimicrobiaceae bacterium | reverse complement strand
GGATCGAGCGGCGACGGCAGCTCGCCCTTCAACACGATGCGCTGCCGGCGAGGGCCCACGGCGAGGCCTGGCGTCGACGCGAGCAGCGCCTGCGTGTACGGGTGCAGCGGCCGGGAGAAGATGCGCTCCTTTGCGCCCTGCTCCATCGCCAGCCCGAGGTACATCACCAGCACCTCGTGGGCGAGGTAGCGCACGACGGCGAGGTCGTGCGAAATGAAGAGGTAGGCGAGTCCGAGGTCGCGCTGCAGGTCGGCCAGCAGGTTCAGCACCTGCGCCTGCACCGAGACGTCGAGCGCCGAGACCGGTTCGTCGGCGATCACCAGCGCGGGGTCGAGCATCAGCGCGCGCGCGATCGCGATCCGCTGCCGTTGCCCGCCCGAGAACATGTGCGGATAGCGCTGGTAGTGCTCGGGGCGCAGGCCGACCTTGGCCAGCATCGCGCGCGCGCGCTCCGCGCGCTCGGCGGGTCCCAGCGTGGTGTTGATCTCGAGCGGCGCCTCGAGGATGGCGCCGATCCTCTTGCGCGGGTTGAGCGAGCCGTAGGGGTTCTGGAAGACCATCTGCGCGGTCTTGCGCAGCTTGCGCCGCTCGGTCGTCGTGGCGAGGACGGCATCGACGCCGCCGAGCATCAGCGCACCGGCGGACGGCGGCTCGATCATCGCCACCACGCGCGCCAGCGTGGACTTGCCGCAGCCGGATTCGCCGACCACCGCGAGCGTGCGCCCGGCGTCGACGGTGAACGTGATGCCGCCCACCGCCTGCAACCGGGCAGGCTTGCGCAGCAGGCCGCGGCGGACTTCGTAGACACGGGTGAGGTCGCGCGCGACGACCGCCGGCGTGGTCGGCAGACGTTCGTCGGCCGCGACCGGCGCCGCCGCGCCGGCGCCGCCGCTCCTGCCGGGTGCGGTACCCGCGGCGCTCACGTCGTTGTCCTCGCGCCGGCATCGTCGCGCGAAAGGCCCGCTTCGTGCGCGACGGCATCGAGCGGCATGTGGCAGCGGACCAGCCCGTCGCCCCACGTCCGCAGTTCGGGCCGTCTGTCGCAGGCGGCTGCGGCGATTGCACAGCGCGGCGCGAACAGGCAGCCGGCGGGCCGGTCGTAGAGCCCGGGGACGACGCCGGGAATCGTGGACAGCCGCGACCCGCCGGCGTGCCGCTCGGGCATCGCCGCGATGAGCGCCGAGGTGTAGGGATGCCTGGGGGCGGCGAACAGCGCGTCCGCATTGCGCTCCTCCATCACCTGCCCCGCGTACATCACCGCGACGCGCCGTGCCATTTCGGCGACCACGCCCATGTTGTGGGTGACGAGGACCAGCGCCATGCCGCGCTCCTTCTGCAGGTCGCGCAGGAGGTCGAGGATCTGCGCCTGGATCGTCACGTCCAGCGCGGTCGTGGGCTCGTCGGCGATCAGCAGCCGCGGGTTGCAGGAGATCGCCATCGCGATCATCACCCGCTGGTTCATGCCGCCGGACATCTGGTGCGGAAAATCGGTGAGCCGGCTCGCTGCCGCCGGAATGCCGACCTGCTCCAGGAGCTCGACCGCGCGCCGGCGCGCGGCGTTGCGGTCCAGCCCGAGGTGCAGCCGCAGCGCCTCGGTCAGCTGGAAGCCGATCGTGAAGCAGGGATTGAGGCTGGTCGTCGGCTCCTGGAAGATCATCGCGATGTCCTTGCCGATGACCGCGCGGCGCTCGCGCTCGGTGAGCTGCAGGAGGTCGTGGCCGGCGAAGCGCAGCCGGCTCGCCCGCACCCGCCCGGGAAAGGCGACCAGCCCCATCACCGCCAGCATCGCGACGCTCTTGCCCGAGCCCGACTCGCCGACGATGCCCAGCACCTCGCCTTCATCGAGCGACAGGCTCACGCCGTCGACCGCGTGCAGCACCCCGTTCTGGGACGGGAAGTCGACGTGCAGGCCTTCGATCTCGAGCAGCGGCATGGGTCGGGGAATTGGGGCTGGTCAGCGCTTGAGCTTGGGGTCGAGCGCGTCGCGCAGGCCATCGCCCAGCAGGTTGAACGCCAGCACGGTGAGCAGGATCATGAGTCCCGGCAGGGTCACGACCCACCACGCGCGCAGCACGAACTCGCGGGCGTCGGCCAGCATCGTGCCCCACTCGGAGGCCGGCGGCTGCGCGCCCAAGCCCAGGAAGCCCAGCGCGGCCGCGTCGAGGATGGCGGTGGAGACCCCGAGCGACGCCTGCACGATCAGCGGCGCGGCGCAGTTCGGCAGCACCTCGCTGAACATCAGCCGCAGCTGCGTCGCGCCGCTCGCGCGCGCCGCCGTGACATAGTCCTTCGACGTCTCGGTGATCACCGCAGCGCGGGTGATGCGCACGTAGTGGGGCAGCACGACCACCACCACCGCCAGCATCGCGTTCATCAGCCCCGGTCCCAGGATCGCCACGATGACGATCGCCAGCAGCAGGCTGGGCAGCGTCAGGATGATGTCCATCAGGCGCATGATCGCGATCTCGACGATGCCGCGCAGGAACCCGGCGATGAGCCCCAGCGCGATGCCGACGACGATGGCCAGCGCCACGACCGCGATGCCGATGGTGAGCGACAGGCGCGCGCCGTAGATCAGCCGCGAGAGAATGTCGCGGCCGATGGCGTCGGTGCCCAGCGGATACGCCCACGAGCCGCCCGCCTGCCAGGCGGGCGGCTTGAGGAACACCGCGCTGTTGGTGAGGTCCGGCGGGTACGGCGCCAGCACGTTGGCGAACGCGGCCATCAGCAGCACGGCGATCACGAACACCAAGCCGGCGACCGCGCCCCGGTTGGCGCTGAAATACCCCCAGAAGTCGCGCAGCGGCCCGCGCGGCACGGCGGCCGTCGACGCTGCGGCCATGGTTGCCGGGGTCATGACGCGCGCCGGATCCGGGGGTTGATGATGCCGTAGGTGAGGTCGACCATCAGGTTGACCGTCATCACGACCAGCCCGAGCAGCAGCACGCCGCCCTGCAGCACCGGGTAGTCGCGGCGGTTGATCGCCTCGATCAGCCACTTGCCGACGCCCGGCCAGGAGAAGATGGTCTCGGTCAGGATCGCGCCAGTGAACAGCACGCCGACCTGCAGCCCGATCACCGTGATCACCGGGATCAGCGCGTTGCGCAGCGCGTGCAGGGCGACGACACGAAACTTCGACAGCCCCTTGGCATGCGCGGTGCGGATGTAGTCCTCGCCCAGCACCTCGAGCATCGCCGACCGCGTCATCCGGGCGATGATCGCGAGCGGCTGCGTGCCGAGCACGATCATCGGCAGGACCAGGTGCGACACCGCCGACTTGAACGCGCCCTTCTCGCCGGAGAGCAGCGCATCGATGGTCAGGAAGCCGGTCGTGGGCTCGATGAAGTACTTGACCGAGATGCGCCCGGAGACGGGCGTCCACCCGAGCTGCACCGAGAAGAGCAGGATCAGCAGCAGCCCCCACCAGAAGATCGGCATCGAGTAGCCGGTGAGCGACACGCCCATCACGCCGTGGTCGAAGATCGAGTTGCGCCGCACCGCGGCAATGATCCCGGCCGGGATGCCCAGCACCAGCGCGAACACGATCGCGCACAGCGCGAGTTCGATGGTGGCGGGGAACAGCGTCGCGAACTCGCGCAGGACGGGTTCCTGCGTGATCATCGACTTGCCGAGGTCGCCGTGCAGCACCCGGCCGATGTAGATGCCGTACTGCACCAGCACCGGCCGGTCGAGCCCGTACTCCTTGAGCAGCGCCGCGTGGCGCGCGGCGTCGATGCCGCGCTCGCCGGCCATGGTCTCGATGGGATCGCCCGGCACCAGCCGGATCAGGAAGAACGCCAGCAGCGTCATGCCGATGAACGTCGGGATGACGAGGCCGATGCGGGTGAGGACGTAGCGGAGCATTCGCGGTGGGGCCGGGGCCGGAGCCGGCGGCGCCAACCCGGCGCCGACTTGCCCCTGAAGAGCGCAATTGAACCACAAATCCCGGCACCGCCGCGCTATTCGGACACCCCCTTGAGCGTCAGCGCCAGGGCGTAGAGTGCGGGGCGCGGCAGCCCGGTCACCACCGCGGCCACGCGCGCGGCCCGGGCCGGTGGCAACTCCTCCAGCAGCGCCGTGAGGAGCGGCCGCGCCGCGGCGGGGTCGAGCGCGGCTGCGGCCCCGGTGTCCGGGCCGCGGTCGACGATGAGCACGAACTCGCCGCGCTCGCGGTTGGCGTCGGCGGCGAACCAGGCAGGCGCCTCGGCGAGCGGCACCCGGGCAATCGTCTCGTGCAGCTTGGTGAGCTCGCGAGCGACGACCAGCGTGCGCTCGCCGCCGCACACGGCGACGAGGTCGGCGACCGTCGCGCGCACCCGGTGCGGGGACTCGTAGCAGACGAGGGCGCAGGGCAGCGCCGCGACGCGATCCACCAAGGCGCGCCGCGCGCGGGACTGCGCCGGCAGGAAACCGAGCAGCAGGAACTGCTCGGCGACAAGCCCGGCGGCGGAGATCGCGGCGATCGCCGCATTCGCTCCCGGGACCGGGACCACCGGCAGGCCCGCCGCGTGCGCCGCCGCGACGACGCGGGCGCCGGGGTCGGAGACGCCCGGCGTGCCGGCGTCGGTGACCAGCGCGACGCTCTTGCCGGCGCGCAGCCAGTCGACGACCTCGGCCGCGCGTCGCGCCTCGTTGTGCTCGCGGATCGACACCGGTCGCGTCGCGATGCCGTAGTGGCGCAGCAGCACCGCGGTGACGCGCGTGTCCTCGGCGCCGATGACGTCCGCGCTGGCGAGCACGTCGAGCGCACGCAGGGCGAGATCCCGCAGGTTACCCAGCGGAGTCGCGACCACATATAATGTCCCTGCGCTCGCTGGCTGCCCGACCGGCCGCGGTCCGCAACCCGTCGTGCACTCCCGATCCGTCGCTGCCGCCACGAGTTCGCTCCCGATGCCCTGCCGCCTGCCTGCCCGCGTGGACCGCGACCCGTCCCGTCGCCCCGGCACTCGCCTGCTGGCGCTGTTCGCGGCCGCCCTCATCGGGTTGCCGGCATTCTCCGCTGCGCCAACCCCTGTCGCAAGCGCGCTGCCACCGGAAGTCCCGCGATGACTGGCGCGTGCGGCGACCGCCGTCGATACGCGCCATGGCTCCTTGCCGCCGTTCTCGCCGCCTGCGCGACACCGCCGTCGGCGCCGGTCGGCAAGCCCGCGACGGCGCAGCCGGCGGTCGGTCAGCCGCCGCCGAAGCCGCTCGCGCTTCCACTGCCTTCACCGGCGCCGTCGCCTGCGAACGCAGCCGGGTCCGCGCCGGCCGGCGGGCCGGCTGCTGCGGCACCGACGCTGCCTCCTGGAATGGCCCCGGCAGTCGAGGTTCCAGCGCCCACTGCGGCGACGCGCCCGGAGGCGACCCGCGCGGTCGACGCAGCTACAGTGGCCGAGTCCTCCCAGGAATCGGCCGCGCCGCCCGAAGCAACCCAGCCGACTGCGGCGCGCCCGAACGGGATTGCCATCGTCCTCGTCCTGCCGCTCGATTCGGCGGTCTACGGTCGTGCTTCGGCGGCGGTACGCGCCGGGTTCATCGCCGCGGCGAGCGCCGACGCGGCACGAATCCGCGTCATTGCGCACCCCGAAGGCGATCCGCTGCCGGGCTTTTCCGAGGCGCGCAGGCTCGGCGCCCGCGTGGTCGTCGGCCCCCTCGTCCGCGACGACCTGCGCACGCTGGCGGCGGCCCAGCTCGACCTGCCGACCACGCTCGCGCTCAACCAGCTCGACGAGGGCCTGCCATTGCCCGAGCGGGTGTATACGCTCTCCCTCGCCATCGAGGCCGAAGGGCGCCAGCTCGCGCGGCTCCTGCGCGCGCAGGGGGCGCAGACTGTCGCCGTCGTCAGTGCCGACGTGCCGCTGCAGAAGCGATTCGGCAGCGCCTTCGTCGGCGAGTGGATCCTGCAGGGCGGCGGACCGCCGGAGACGTTTCGCTTCGCCCGCGCGCCGGAAGAGCTCACCAAGCTCCGCCGCGATCTGACGCGCACGCCGCACGACGCGGTGCTGCTCGCCGTCGACGGCAGCGATGTCGCGTTGCTGAAGCAGTTTGTCGGCGCCACGCCGAGCTACACCAGCAGCCAGGCCAACGACCGGTTGCAGCTCGAAAGCCAGCACGACCTCGACGACTTGCAGTTCGTCGAACTGCCGTGGCTCGCCGACCCGGGAAGCCCTGCGCTGGAGGGACTGCCCCGCGGCAATTACTCGAACACATCGCTGGAGCGGCTCTATGCGCTCGGGATCGATGCCTTTCGCATCGCAAAGGCGTTCGTCGACGGCCCGCCGGGCAAGTTCGAGATCGACGGCGCGACCGGGCACCTGACGCTCGGCGAGTCGCGCGTGTTCGCCCGCGAAGGCCAGCTGATGCGGCTGCGCGACGGCCGCGTCGAAGTCGTCGCTCCGCGCTGACGGCCGGAGCTTCCGCCCCGATGACCGGCCGGCCGTCCGACGCGGGCGCGAAAGCCGAAGTGCTCGCCGCGGCGTTCCTCGAACGGCGCGGCCTGGTCATCGTCGAGCGCAACTTCCGCCGCCGCTGCGGCGAGCTCGATCTCGTCGCGCGGGACGGCGGGACGCTGGTGTTCGTCGAGGTCCGCCTGCGCCGCGGCAACGCGTTCGGCGGCGCGGCCGCAAGCATCACCGCAGCCAAGCGGACGCGGCTCGTCCGCGCGGCGCGCCTCTACCTCGCCGGCGTGCGCGGCACGCCCGACTGCCGCTTCGACGCCGTGCTGCTCGCCGCCCTCGACGCAAGCCGGATCGAGTGGCTGCAGGACGTCATCTCCACCTGAATGCCGGCAGGCCGCGCCGGCGTT
>DATIUK010000297.1:0-5742 GCA_035466885.1 Casimicrobiaceae bacterium | reverse complement strand
GATCCGCCGTGAGCACCTTCTCGCGCGCGGTTACCTTCTCGAGCTGGAAGCCATAGACCACCTGCGGCACCGGGACCGAGGTCTGCTTCACCGACAGCCAGACCGCGGGAATCATGTAGGCGATGATCAGGATGATGTACTGCGCGACCTGGGTCCAGGTGACCGCACGCATGCCGCCCAGGAAGGAGCAGACCAGGATACCGGCCAGGCCGACGAACACGCCGATGCCGAACTCGAGCCCGGTGAAGCGGCTGGTGATCAGGCCGACGCCGTAGATCTGCGCGACGACGTAGGTGAACGAGCACAGGATCGCCGCGAGAATGCCGATCGTCCGCGGGATGTTGCCGCCGTAGCGGGCGCCGAGGAAGTCGGGAATCGTGAACTGGCCGAACTTGCGCAGGTACGGCGCCAGGAACAGCGCGACCAGGCAGTAGCCGCCGGTCCAGCCCATGATGAACGCGAGGCCGCCGAAGCCGGTGAGGTAGAGCGTCCCGGCCATGCCGATGAATGACGCCGCGCTCATCCAGTCGGCGCCGGTCGCCATGCCGTTGAACAGCGCGGGGACTCGCCGGCCCGCCACGTAGTACTCGGCCGCGTCCGACGTCCGGCTCATCACGCCGATGCCGGCGTAGAGACCGACGGTCGCCAGCAGGAAGATGTAGCCAATCCAGTTGCGCGGCAGCCCCATCTGCTCCAGGATCGCCAGCGCAATGACGAAGACGACAAAGCCGCCCGTGTACCAGGTGTAGATCTTCTTCAGCTGCGAGGTGAACGCAGACTGGGTCTTGCCCGAAAACATGCCGCCCGTGCCGCCGCTCATTCCTCTTCTCCTTCCGCCACGCCGTATTCCTGGTCCAGCGTGTTCATGTAACGCGCGTAGTACCAGATGATGACCACGTAGATGATCAGCGACCCCTGCGCGGCCATGTAGAAGGCCAGCGGCCAGCCGAAGAAGTTGACGCTGTTGATCTCCCGCGCGAAGTAGCCGACGACGAACGTGGCGACGAACCAGATGAAGAGCAGTATCCCCGTTATCGCGAGGTTCTTGCTCCAGTACTCCTTGTGCCTTTCTGACAACTGCATGGAAGGCTCCTCCTGAAGGACAGCATTGGCCGTAAGGCAATCCCGAAACCCCGAAGCGGCGGGCGCGCGTTATCGGATTCAGCTCGTTCGCGGCGCCACCGGACCCGGTCGAGCGGACCGGAGTCGGCGAAGTATAGCGACATCGGGCGCGGCACAACAAGGCGTCGGCCGAGGAAAAAACGCGCCTGCGTCCCCGATCGCGGTGCAGCAATGTCGCCGCGGCGACTATGCGGTCGTCGCCTTGAGCCCCGTCTCGCGTTCGAGCTGCCGGGCGACCTTGGGCTCGAACTTCATCAGGTGATCGAGGATCTTCTGCGTCTCGTCGAGGTGACCGAGGTCGCGCTCGACGCGCGCGAGCTGGTACCAGCCGTAGGGGCTCATCGGCTGCAGCCGGGTGTTCTTCCGGAGGGGTGCGACGGCCTCCTCCAGCCGGTGCGTCGCGATCAGCGACAGCGCGAGCCCGTAGTGCGCGCGGTCGTGGTCGGGGTTGTGCCCGATCGCCTTCCTCAGTGCGTCGATCGCGCCGTCGTGGTCGTTCAGCTCCTGCAGCAGGAACCCGCGGTTGAACCAGGCGTCGGCGTCGTCGGGCTTCACCGCGAGCACCCGGTCGAACATCGCCAGCGCGTCGCGCTTCTCGCCGGCCTGCGCGTGCTGGAAGCCCAGCGACGCGAGCGCGAGCGTGTCTTCGGGATCCTGCGCCAGCATCCGCCGATACCAGGTCATCGCCACGTCGCGGCGCCGGAAGAGCAGCGACCATGCGGCCATCTGGTCGAAGAAGACGCGCCGCAGGCGCTGCGCAAGCGAAGCCACGGTCAGCGACCCTGCAGGCACTGGGCGACGGGCTGCCCCGCGCCGATGCACGCATTCGCAATGGCGATCATCGTCCAGACGTAGCCCACCGCGAGCAGCGACGCGGCGACCAGCGGCAGGTGCCGGTCGGCGACGAACCTGGGGGTGATGAACCGGGCCACCCGCGTCACCGGCTTGCCGATCACCTCCAGCAGCCGGTAGAAGAAGTTGGCCTTGGGGTCCTGCCCGAAGACCCGGGTGAGGACGTAGACGACCCCCTGCCCGGCGATCGCGAGCAGCGGGATGGCGAGCAGCAGTTGCGCGAGGCGCAGCCAGAACAGCGTGGAATCGAGACCGGACACTTTGAGGACCCGTCGGCGGGTGGTGAAAAAAGGGCGGCGCCCCCGGGGGGACGCCGCCCGCATTCTAACCGCAACCCGCGCTCAGTTGACCTGCTTCAGCTGGTCCAGGATCCCCGGGTTTTCGAGCGTCGAGGTGTCCTGCGTGATCTCCTCGTCCTTGGCGATCGAGCGCAGCAGCCGGCGCATGATCTTGCCCGAGCGCGTCTTGGGCAGGTTCTCGCCGAAGCGGATGTCCTTCGGCTTGGCGATCGGGCCGATTTCCTTCGCCACCCAGTCGCGCAGCTCCTTGGCGATCTTGTCCGCCTCGGCGCCGGTCGGGCGCGCCTGCTTCAGAACGACGAACGCACACACCGCCTCGCCGGTCATGTCGTCGGGCCGGCCGACGACCGCGGCTTCGGCGACGTGCGGATTGGCGACCAGCGCCGACTCGATCTCCATCGTGCCCAGCCGGTGGCCGGACACGTTGAGCACGTCGTCGATGCGGCCCATGATCCAGAAGTAGCCGTCGAGGTCGCGGTTCGCGCCGTCTCCGGCGAGGTAGAGCCGGCCGCCCAGGTCGTCGGGGAAGTAGGACTTCTTGTAGCGCTCGGGATCGCCCCAGATGGTGCGGATCATCGCCGGCCAGGGGCGCTTGATCACCAGGAAGCCGCCCTTGCCCCACTCGACGTCGTGGCCGGTCTCGTCGACGATCGCCGCGACGATGCCGGGCAGCGGGAACGTGCAGGAACCGGGCTTCAGGGGCGTCGCACCCGGCATCGGCGAGATCATGTGGCTGCCGGTCTCGGTCTGCCACCAGGTGTCGACGATGGGGCAGCGCGAGCCGCCCACGTGCGTGTAGTACCACATCCATGCCTCGGGGTTGATCGGCTCGCCGACCGAGCCCAGCAGCCGCAGGCTGGAGAGGTCGAACTTCTGCGGCAGGTCGGGCCCGGCCTTGATCAGGGCGCGGATCGCCGTGGGCGCCGTGTAGAAGATCGTGACCTTGTGGCGCTGGATCATCTCCCAGAACCGCGACGGGCTGGGATACGTCGGCACGCCCTCGAACATCACCTGCGTGCCGCCGACCGCCAGCGGCCCGTAGGCGACGTAGGTGTGGCCGGTGACCCAGCCGACGTCCGCGGTGCACCAGAAGACGTCGGAACTCTTGATGTCGAACGTCCACTTCATCGAGCAGACGGCCTGCAGCAGGTATCCCCCCGTCGAGTGCTGGACTCCCTTGGGCTTGCCCGTGGAGCCCGACGTGTAGAGGATGAACAGCGGGTGCTCGGCCTCGACCGGGGTCACCGGGCAGTCGTGCGGCAGTCCGGTCACGAGGTCGTTCCACCAGATGTCGCGCTTGTCGTCCCAGGCGACGTTGCCGCCGGTGCGGCGGTAGACGACGACGCCCTCGACCGAGCTCGTGCCGCCCAACGCCAGCGCCTCGTCGACCGCCGGCTTGAGCAGGATTTCCTTGCCGCCGCGCATCTGGCCGTCGGCGGTGATGACCAGGCGCGCGCCGGCGTCGACGATGCGCTCCTGGACGCTCTTCGCCGAGAAGCCGCCGAACACGACCGAGTGGATCGCCCCGATCCGCGCGCAGGCCTGCATCGCGACGACCGCCTCGATCGACATCGGCAGGTAGATGAGGACGCGGTCGCCCTTCTTGATCCCGAGCTTCTTCAGGCCGTTGGCGAACTGGCAGACGCGCTCGTAGAGCTGCTTGTAGGTCACCCGGGTGACGGTGCCGTCGTCGGCCTCGAAGATGATCGCGCAGCGGTTCGGCGTCGTGTCGAGGTGGCGGTCGAGGCAGTTGTACGAGGCGTTGAGCTGCCCGTCGGCGAACCACTTGTAGAACGGCGCCTCGGACTCGTCGAGCGTCTGCGTGAACGGCTTGTGCCAGATGAGATTGTCGCGGGCGAGCTTGGCCCAGTAGCCGCCGTAGTCCTTGTTGGCCTCGGCCACCAGGTGGTGGTAGTCGGCGCGGGTGAGGTGCGCCTGGGCGACGAATTCCGCCGCCGGTTCGAAGACGCGCGTTTCGTTGAGTACCGATTCGATTGCAGTGGACATGCGGACTTCTCCTCCAGAGGGTCGGCGGGGCGCCGGCAGGACGGCGCACCCTTTTTCCGGGAAAACGGTGCAGTCTAACCAATGGCGAGCCGTCCGCGCAACGCGCCCCGGGGCAAGCGCGGCGGCGGCGCGAGCGCACCCCGGGCGCGCGTCCGCGGTGGCGATGACGCCGGCCGGGTCAACCTGCTAGACTGCCGGGTTAACGAAACCCGCACCGCCAGATCACGATGTCCAACCTCTCCCTGCGTCCGATACCGCGGCTCATTTTCATGAGCCGGTGGCTGCAGCTTCCCTTCTACCTCGGCCTGATCGTTGCCCAGACCGTCTACGTCTGGCACTTCTGGGTCGAACTCACGCACCTGGTCGAGGCGGCCTTCGGCAACCAGGCGGCGATCCAGCAGATCCTGCTCGCGACCACGCCGCCGGGTCAGTCCGCCGTGCCGATGAAAGCGCTGTCCGAGACGGTGATCATGCTGGTGGTGCTGGGGCTGATCGACGTGGTGATGATCTCCAACCTGCTGATCATGGTCATCATCGGCGGCTACGAGACGTTCGTGTCGCGGATGCACCTCCAGGATCACCCGGACCAGCCGGAATGGCTGTCGCACGTCAACGCCTCGGTGCTCAAGGTCAAGCTCGCCACCGCGATCATCGGGATCTCGTCGATCCACCTCCTCAAGACCTTCATCAACGCGGCGGCCTACGACGAGAAGACGCTGCTCTGGCAGACGCTGATCCACATCGCGTTCCTGCTTTCGGCGATGGCGATCGCGGCGGTCGACCGCATCCTGCCGGCGTCCGCCAAGGGCCACGCGAAGGCCGGCTTGCCGCGCCCCGGGTCGCTTCCGGGGCACTGACCGCCGTCATGACCAGGAGCCTGCGCCAGGTTGCCGCCCCGTCCGAGCGCGAGCCGGCGATGCCGGCGAACCTGCCGCCGGTGCGAATGGGGCTGCTGGCGAAGCTCAACCTGCTGACGGTCGGCCTCGTCCTCTTCACCGTCGTCGCGACCACCGGCTTCTACCTGTGGCAGCAACTGCGCGACGAGGCGAGCGGGCTCTCGGCGCAGGGCCGCACCGTCGCGACGATGCTCGCCGAACTGTCGGAGCGGGGCCTGCAGGCCGACGACCGCGCCGCGATCAACGCGGTGCTGGACAGCCTGCCCCCGGAGGGCGACATCGCGTACGTCGCGGTCCTCGACTCCGCGCGCAACCAGGTCGCCGAGCGGCGTTTCGGGGACTCGTTCGCGGCACTGAGCCTGCCCCCGGCGCGCCTGCCCAGCGGCGCGGCCGCGCAGTCGATCGCGGCCGCCGACCTGCGGTTGCAGGGGCAGCGCTTCATCGACCTTGTCGCGCCGGTGCGGCGCTCGCCGACGGCGGTCGCCGCGGTGTCGCCGGAACCCGGAGACGACGCCGGCACGCACCTCGCCACTGCGGCGCTGTCCGGCGGCGGACCGGTCGGCTAC
>DATIUK010000296.1:0-7645 GCA_035466885.1 Casimicrobiaceae bacterium | reverse complement strand
AGCCAAAGCCGGGGTGTGGGTTGTCGACGCCGGCGCGGACGCAGCCGCCGCTGCTGCGGGAGTCAGCCGCGCGTCAACGCCGTCGCCGCCAGCATCTCGCGCTCGTCGAGCTCAGCCTCGATGACGCGCAGCGTCTCGTCGTTGATGGTGTTCGCGGCGCGGAGCTCGTGCAGCCGCGTGCGCTCGGCCTCGAACGCCGCGAGACGCAGCTGCCGGCGCATCGCGGTGCGCATCAGGCGCACGGAGGCGCCTTCGTGCTGCCCGGAGTGAACGACGATCTTGCCCTCGTACTCGCGCAGCAACTGCTCGGCGAACAGCTGGTCTTCGCTGTTGGTCAGCGACTCCCGGGAGACCGCGAGCACCGCGAGTCCCGCTCGGGCGATCTCGGCACGGGCGGCGTGCTCCTCGGGGTTGCCCTTCGCCTCGCTGGTCGCGTCGAGCTTGCGGATGATCCAGGGCAGCGGGACACCGTTCAGCGCGAGGGTGAGGATGATGGTCGCAGCGGCCAGGAAGACGACGAGGTCGCGCTCCGGGAACGGCGTTCCGGCGGTGGTGAACGCCGGCACCGACAGCGCGGTGGCCAGCGTGATCGACCCCCGCACCGCGGCCCAGCTCACCAGGAACATCCGCTTCGGGTCGGGGCCGGTGCGCGCGCCGGCCCAGCCCCATTGCAGGCGAAAGCGCACGTGCGCCGACGCCCACACCCAGGTGATCCGCAGCACCATCAGCAGTGCCCACAGCGCGAAGGCCCAGAGCGCGAGGTCGAAGGGGGCGTAGTCGCTGACCCCGGCCAGCATTTCGCGCAACTGCAGCCCCAGGAGGACGAAGACGAGCCCGTTGAAGACGTACGCGAGCATGCGCCAGATCTCGCGCTGGTGCCGCCGGCCGTCCGCCGTGAGACCCTGGATCTCCTGCCCGCTCGCCCACAGCCCGGCGGCGACGACCGCGAGAATGCCCGACACGTGCATGGCCTCGGCGGCCATGTACGCGGCGTACGGGATGAGGACCGTCAGCAGCGTCTGCAGCACCGGATCGCCCGATCCAACGCGCAGCAGCCGCTGCCGCAGCTGTCGCCCCATCCACTCGAACGCCATGCCAGTGGCTACGCCGCCGCCGGAGAGGATGACGAACTTCCACGCGACCTCCGACGAGTCGAAGAGTCCGGTGGCTGCGGCGGCGACTGCCAGCTTGAACGCAACCAGCCCGGTCGCGTCGTTGAGCAGGCTCTCGGCGTTGACGATGTGCGCCACCCGGTGCGGCAGCGGCAGGGTTTCGGTAGTCGCCACCGTAGCCACCGCGTCCGTCGGCGAAACGATGGCGCCCAGCGTGAACGCCACCGCCAGCGGCATCGCCGGTATCAGCCAATGCAGGAAGTAGCCGACGGCGACCACGGTCAGGACGACCAGGCCCAACGCCAGCAGCAGCACCGGTCGCAGCACCCGCACGAAGTCGCGCCGCGGCAGCGACCAGGCATCGACGAACAGCAGCGGCGGAATGAACAGCAACAGGAAGAGCTCGGGGTCGACCTCGATCGCATCGAGCCCGGGCAGGAACGATGCCGCCCAGCCAACGACCACGAGGAAGATGGGCAGCGGCAGCCTCGACCAGCGTACCGACGCGCCGGCCACCGCAACCGCCACCAGCAACATCAGCGTGAGTTCCACGGCTTGCATGAAGACCTCATCGAAACCGGAGTTCGCCCGCGGCAGGCCGCCGCCCGGCGGGCGTTCGGCGAATCCCGCTGGTGCCGGAAGGATACGACAATCGTTGTCGGCGCCAGGCGCGACAGCGGGGCGCCCGCCAGTATCGGGGCGGGCGGCGCCGTTGCGTCAGCGTCTGGCGGCGGCGAGTTCCGCCATCCGCGCCGTCAGCGCAGCATAACTCCTGTCGACGCCCGGTTGCGCGAGGACGTAGGCACGCATCGACGGGAAGCCCTCGTGCACGCCGTCCGTGGCGGTGATGCTGGCGACGCGTTCGGTCTCGGCCTGGGCGAAATCGATCACCAGCCCGTCGACGACGTTGGCGAAGTGGCTGTATTCGCGCCCATCGGCAAGGACCAGCCGCGATTCGATGATCTCCCCGCCCAGGAGATCCTGCAGCGTGCAAGCCGTGGCTGCGCTCTGCCCGAGCGCAGGACGCTCCGCCGACCAGAGGTCGGGCAACACCGACGTCTTGCCCGACCAGGCGCGACGCAGGCGCGGCGCCAACTCCCACAGCTGATCCAGCGGCGACCCCGCCGCGTCAACCGGGGCCGCAGCGGGCGGCGACCGCGGGGCGGCGGCCACCGCGGCGGCGGCGCTGGACGCGGAGCCGGCGTCCAACCGCAACGCATGACTCAAGCGCTTGAACCACCGTGGTTTTTTCGCGAACGCCTTGCGCGTCGGCGCGGCAGTACCTACGCCATGGTTAGGGGCATTATCGCGCGGGCGCGACGGGGACAAATCGGAATTGCGCATGGTCTCGGTCGAACGCATTGGCGGCTTCCCGCAGTCTAGCACCGCTCCTCCCGCAGCGCAGCATTGCCGGCCAGGCCGCAGGGGGAGAAATCGCGTCCTGCGTTGCACAAATACCGCAGAACGGCGGGCCGCGGCCCGATCTCGCCGCTAAGGCCCCCCGGCGAGGCTTGTTGCAACGAGAGTATCGGCTGCCAGGGCCGTCCCCAGCAGGGTGGCCGCGGGTTGAAGGCACGAATCCGCGCCTGCGGGCGGGATCGGCCGTCGGCAGGGATGACCCGGCGCGCCGAAGCCCTTACCATGGCCGGCTTTCCCGCCTTCTTCGCGAGCCCCCACCCGGGGCGCGACCGACACCCCGATGACCCCCCCTGCCGACAACCCGCTGCTCGCCCCCTGGACCACCCCGTTCGGCCTGCCCCCGTTCGCCGAGATCCGGCCCGCGCACTTCGCGCCGGCGTTCGACGCGGCGCTCGCCGCGCACCGCGCCGACATCGACGCCATCGCCGCCGCCACCGAACCGCCGACGCTGGCCAACACCGTGGTCGCACTCGACCGCAGCGGTCGCGACCTCGTCCGGATCCAGCGCCTGTTCTTCAACCTGGCGGCGTCCGAGACCTCGCCAGAGCTGCAGGCGATCGAACGCGAAATGGCGCCGCGGCTGGCCGCCCACCAGAGCGCCATCTACCTCGACACCCGGCTCTTCGCCCGGATCGACACCCTCTACCGGCAGCGTGCGGAGCTCGCGCCGGACGCCGAGTCGCTGCGGCTGCTCGAGCGCATCCACCTCGACTTCGTCCGCGCCGGCGCCGCGCTCCCCGCCGCCGCCCGGCAACGGATGGCGGCGATCCTCGAACGGCTCGCCACGCTGTCCACCCGGTTCAACCAGAACGTGCTGGCCGACGAGGCCGCGTACCAGCTCGTGCTGGACGATGCGCGCGATCTCGCCGGCCTGCCGGAAAGCGTCGTCGCCGCCGCCGGCGCCGCGGCCCGGCAACGCAACCTGGCCGTCGGCTGGGTGATCACGCTGTCGCGTTCGCTTGCGGTCCCGTTCCTCACCTTTTCCGACCGCCGCGACCTGCGCGAGCAGCTCTTCCAAGCCTGGACCCGTCGCGGCGAGAACCAAGGCGACCACGACAACCGGCCGCTGATCGCCGAAATCCTCGCGCTGCGGCAGGAGCTCGCCCGCCTGCACGGTTGCCCGACCTACGCGGACTACGCGCTGGTCGACCGGATGGCAGGCTCGCCGGCAGCGGTGGCCAAGCTGCTCGACGCCGTCTGGGAGCCCGCGTGCCGCAAGGCGGCGGCCGAGTGCCGGGCGCTGGCCGAGTTCGCACGATCCTGTGGCGCCACGCACCCGATCGAGCCCTGGGACTGGCGCTACTGGGCGGAAAAGCTGCGCGCGACCCGGCACGGGTTCGACGACGGCGCGCTCAAGCCGTACTTCTCGCTCGCGCGCATGCAGCAGGCGGCGTTCGACACCGCGCGGCGGCTGTTCGGAATCGACTTCGTTCCCCGTTCGGACCTGCCGGTCTATCACCCCGACGTGCTCGCCTACGAGGTCCGCGATCGCGACGGGCGGCCGATCGGCGTGTTCCTCGCCGACAACTTCACCCGACCCACCAAGCGCGGCGGGGCGTGGATGAGCGTCTACCGCGTGCAGTCGCGGCGCGACGGCGAGGTGCTGCCGATCGTCGTCAACAACAACAACTTCGCCCGGGCGCCAGACGGCGAGCCGACGCTCCTGTCGGTCGACGAGCTCACGACGCTGTTCCACGAGTTCGGCCACGGCCTGCACGGCCTCTTGTCGAACGTCCGCTACGAGCGGCTGTCGGGCACGCAGGTGCTGCGCGACTTCGTCGAAATGCCGTCGCAGATCTTCGAGCACTGGGCGTTCGAGCCGGCGGTGCTCGCGCGCCACGCGCTGCATCACGCCACCGGCGAGCCGATTCCCGAAACGCTGCTCGCGAAGCTCGACGCCTCGCGCCGCTTCAGCCAGGGCTTCGAAACGGTCGAGTACACCGCGTGCGCGAAGATCGACATGGCGCTGCACGCGCTGCCCGACGCCGCCGGCATCGACCTCGGGCGCTTCGAGCGCGAGGAACTCGAGCGGATCGGCATGCCGCGCGAGATCGTGCTGCGGCACCGGCTGCCGCACTTCGGCCACCTGTTCTCGAGCTCCGGCTACGCCGCCGGCTACTACGTCTACCTGTGGGCCGAGGTGCTCGACGCCGACGGCTACGGGGCGTTCGTCGAGGCAGGCGACCCGTTCGACCCCGAGGTGGCCGCGCGCCTGCTGCGCGACATCTACTCGTCGGGGGCGACGCTCGACCCCGCCGAGGCGTACCGACGCTACCGCGGGCGCGATCCGCGGATCGGGCCCATGCTCGCCGAGCGCGGCCTCGCCGAGGCTGCCGCGGCGCGCTGAACCGGCACCGATCGCGTAGCATGGCGCAAACGTCCCGCAGGAGCCACGCATGTTCAAGATCGAGGTCGCCGACGAGCACGACCGCTGGACCGACGTCCGCGGCGAGGACGGCGCGATCCTCACCTTCGCCGAGGAGGACGCCGCGCGCGCGAAGCTCGCCGCGCTCTACCCGGTCCTGGTGCAGATGGAGAAGTACGGAGGCGGCAAGCGCACCCGCGTCATCCGCATCCTGAAGGACGACGAGGACGACTGGCCGAAGAAGGCGCCGGTGCCGTAGGGCCTGTTCACACTATGCCTGCAAGCGCGAACAGGCCCTGATGACTTCGCTCCCGCGTCCGGCTCGCCGCCGTCTGCTGCGCGCCGCGACCGCCTCCGCAGCGGCACTGTGCCTGCCCGGCGTCGCCCCGGCCGCGCAGGCGAGCGCGGCGAACACCCGCGCGATCCCGTCCACCGGCGAAGCCCTGCCGGTGATCGGGCTGGGCAGCTGGGTGACATTCAACGTCGGCAATGACGCCGCCGCCCGCGACGACTGCACGGCGGTGATGCGCGAATTCCTTGCCGCCGGCGGCACGCTGATCGACTCGTCGCCGATGTACGGCTCGTCGCAGGAGGTCATCGGCGCCGGGTTGGGCCGACTCGGCGCGACGGCGCGCGTGTTCGCCGCCGACAAGGTGTGGACCTCGTCCGGCGCGAACGGTCGCGCGCAGATCGAACAGTCGCGCGTCCGCTGGGGCGTGCCGCGGTTCGCGCTGCTGCAGGTGCACAACCTGCTGGGCTGGCAGGAGCACCTGCCGACGCTCTTGGCGATGAAGGCCGCCGGCCTCGTCCGCTACGTCGGCATCACGACGTCGGAAGGACGCCGCCACCGCGAGTTCGTCGAGATCATGGGCCGCTCGCCGCTCGACTTCGTCCAGGCGAGCTACAACCTCGTCGATCGCGAGGTCGAGGAGCGGATCCTTCCCCTCGCTCGCGACCGCGGCATCGCCTTCATCGCCAACCGCCCGTTCCAGGAGGGAGCGCTCCTCAAGCGGCTCGCGAAGCATCCGTTGCCGGCGTGGGCGGCCGAGGTCGGCTGCAGCAACTGGGCGCAGGTCGCGCTCAAGTTCATCGTCGGGCATCCGGCGGTGACCTGCGCGATACCGGCGACCTCCCGCGTGGCCCACCTGCGCGAGAACATGGGCGCGCTCTCCGGGCCGCTGCCGGACCCGGCGCTGCGACGGCGGATGGTCGCGGCCGTGGAGGCGCTGCGATGACCGAGTGGTGGACCTACACGCTCTCGGACTTCCTGCTGTTCTCGCCCCGCACCTACTATCGTCTGTTCGAGCTGCACCATCGCACGCTCTGGCCGCTGCAGCTCGCCGCCGTCGGCGCCGGCGCGGCGATGCTCGCGCTGGCGCTGCGCGACGCGCCCCGGCCGGGCCGCGTCGCCGGTGCGCTCGCCGCCGCCGCCTGGCTGTGGGTCGCGTGGTCGTGGTTCCTTGCGCGCTACGCGACGATCAACTGGGCCGCCGACGCGATCGCCGCAGCGTTCGTCGTGCAGGGTCTCCTGCTCCTCGGCTCGGGCGTCGTCACCACCCGGCTCGAGTTCGCGGCGGGGCCCGGAGTCCGCCGATCGCTGGGCATCGCGATCGTCCTGGCAGCGCTCTTCGTGCAGCCGCTCGCCGGCGTCCCGTTCGGTCGCCCGCTGGCGCAGGCCGAGGTGTTCGGCATCACGCCCGCCCCGACGGCGACCGCCACGCTCGGCCTGCTCGTCCTCGCGCGCCGGACCCGCTGGGAACTGGCGCTCCTGCCGACGTGCGCCTGCCTGCTCGACGGCGCAACGCTGCTGGCGATCGATGCGCCCGACGCCTGGGTCGCGCCGGCGATCGCGCTGGCCGCGTTGCTCGGCCTGGGCCTTGCCCCGGCGGCCGCGAAGGGGCAACGACGCGGTGCGACCTGCTAGAATCCCCGCCCGGCCTGCCCCGATGACCTTACCGGGCCAGCGCCGCACGGACTTCGCACCCGCCGCCGCAAACGCGCCGGCCGACGCCGTGATCCGCGGCGGAACCCGCAGCCGCGAGCCTCGCCAGCCCAGATCAGCAACCTGCCGGATCGACACCATGCCCGCCGCGCGCCTCTACCTTCGTTGCAGCAACGCGCGTCGCCTCGCCGGCGCGCTGCTGCTCGTCGCGGCTGCGCTGCTGCCCGGCGTCGGCCATGCGCAATACCCCGACAAGGCGATCCGGCTGGTCGTCCCGTTCCCCGCCGGCGGCGGTGCCGACAACCTGGCGCGGATCATCATGCCGCGGGTGGCGCAGTCGCTCGGCAAGCCGATCGTCATCGACAACCGGCCCGGCGCGGGTGGCAACGTCGGCGCCGAGATCGTCGCGCGCGCCACACCCGACGGCTACACGCTGCTCTACGGCACCAACGGCACGCACTCGATCAACCAGGCGCTGTACGGCAACCTCCCGTTCGACCCGGTGAAGGACTTCGCGCCGGTGTCGCGGATGACCCTCATCGCGGCGCTGCTGTTCGTCCATCCGGCGGTGCCGGCGCAGTCGGTGCAGGAACTGATCCGCTACGCCAGGGCGCATCCGGGCCAGGTGAACTTCGCCTCGGCCGGCAACGGCACGACGTCGCACCTCGCCGGCGAACTCTTCAGGACCATGGCCGGCATCGACATCGTCCACGTCCTCTATCGCGGCGGCGCGGCCGCGGCCGCCGACGTCATGGGCGGGCAGGTGACGATGATGATCGACGTGATGCCCAACGCGTACCCGATCGT
>DATIUK010000295.1:0-10049 GCA_035466885.1 Casimicrobiaceae bacterium | reverse complement strand
AGTCGGGCACCAGTCCCGCATAGACGAGCGCCGTCGACCAGATAATGATCTCGACGATGTGCAGCACCAGCAGCATCAGGACCGCGCCGCTCATCAGCGCATCGGCACGCCATGCCGTCGGCCGCGCAGCGATGCGCTCCTGGCGGCTCGCGACGTGGCTGTTCACCCCGCGCACCCCGGCGGCGTGGACCAGCATGATCACCAGCAGCATGCCACCGCCGAACGCGAGGTCCGGGCCGGGCATCACGGCGGCGAGGTGCTGGAACGGCGGCAGCGCCAGGACATCGGCGCGGACGGCATCGAAGTCCCGGGTGCCGGCGTTGACGACGTCGCGCAGCTCCGTGCCGCCGGAAGCAGGCGCCGGCTGCGCCGCGGCCCCGCTCGCCATCGGTATCGACTCCACCCTCAGCATGACCTCCTCCTCGCCGCCGCTTGCCGTGGCAGTCGTATCTTCGCCTCCGCCGACGCGCGCGGCACCTGGCCCGCCGGCATGTCTACAGCACCGAGTCGGTCAGCCGCGCGAGGTTCTCGAGCGTGCGCCGCCCGCGCGACAGTGCCGCGCGCTCCGCGGTCGTCACCGGGACCGATCCGGCGCGGTAGCGGGCCTGCACCCGATGCAGCGCCGCGGCGACGCCGGCATCGGCGATCAGCACGCTCACTTCGGCATTGAGCACGAACGACCGGATGTCGAGGTTCGACGACCCGATCAGCACAATGTCGTCGTCGACGCTCATGTGCTTGGCGTGCAGGAAGCTGCCGGTGCGCCGCAGGATCCGGACGCCGGCGGCCAGCATCTCGTCGTAGTACGACTCCTGCGCGAGCTGGACCAGCGGCTTGTTGGATGCGCTGTCGACGATGAGCTCGACCGCGACGCCGCGCAGCGCCGCACTGCAAAGCGCCCCGAGGAACGCCTCGCTCGGAACCACATAGGGCGCGGTGAGCACGACGCGCGACCGCGCGCCGTGCATCAGCGCGATCATGATCGCCTCGGTGCTGCCGGCGTCGTGCCCGGGCCCGCTGGGCAGGACCTGCGCGCGGCCGCCGGGAGTGCCGGGGGCGGGTGACGCCGGCCCGATGTCGATCTCGGGCGGGACGTCGCCGGTCTCGAGGTAGCGGTCGGCGAGCAGCAGCGCCAGCAGCTGGCGCACGACGGGGCCCATCGCGCGGACGGCGAGTTCCTCGTTGACGAGACCCGGATTGGCGTGGCTGTCGACGATGTTCTGCGAGCCGAAGTAGGCGGTCTCGCCGTCGACGATCGCGATCTTGCGGTGGTTGCGCAGGTCCAGGCGCGCGGCATTGGGCCCCCACAGCCGCAGCGGCATCACCGGTATCACCTCCGCACCGGCAGCGACGAGTCGCGGTCCCAGGCCCCTGAGCCCCTGGCGCGAGCCGACGGCGTCGGCCAGCACCCGCACGGCGACGCCCCGGCGGGTGGCGCGTTCCAGCGCGGCGGCGACCGCCTGCCCGGTGGCGTCGTTCTCGAAGATGTAATAGAGGAGGTGAACGTAGCGGCAGGCGCCGTCGACGTCGGCGATCAGCCGCGCGATCGCCGCGTCGTAGTCGGGGAGGAGTTCGAAGACGTTGCCGTCGACGGGGCGAAACTCCGAGCGTCGCTGCGCAAGCTCGAGGCCGGGTTGCCAGTGCACGGACGGCTCCCAGCCGGCGTCGGTCGCTGCCGGCGCGCTCGGTGCGACGCGACGGATCGTCTGCCGGACCTCGCTCTGCAGCGCGAGGCGCCGGCGCGGGAGGTACGCGCGTCCAACGAGGAGGTAGAGCGCGACGCCCGGCCACGGCCAGAACAGGATCAGCAGCAGCCAGGCGCGCGCCGATGCCGGCGTGCGCCGCTGCGGCACCAGCACCAGCGCCGCGATGCGCAGCACCCACTCGCTCGCGACGTAGAGCGTGCCCCAGGGTGTCAGGTCCCAGGTCATGGCCTCGCCGCTCGCAGCACCGGCGGACGGCCGCTGCGGCCGGCACGGCCGGCCGCCGCCCTATTGCACGGTGGCGTGCCGGTCGCACCCGGGGCTGGAACAGGTCGATCGGTCACGATGTGCCATTCGAAAAGAGTGGAGGCTGCGGCGGCGTCGGCGACACGCGACCGGCGCGCGGGCACTCGGGCAATGATACGCCGGGGGTGCCGGCGACGATCAGCCGGCGACGATCAGCACCGGACAGGCGGCGAGGCCGACGATTCGGCGTGCTGTGCCGCCGAACACCATCCGCCGCAGCGCCGAGTGGCTGCCGCCACGGCCGACGACAATGAGGTCGGCGCCCGTATCGCCGGCAAGCGCGGCGATCCGCTCCGCCGGCGGGCCGACCACGACCCGCCGCTCCCCGTGCGCACCGGCGGCCTCGACCGCGCGCAGGCCCGCGTCGGCGGCCGCGTCGGCGTGAGCGCGCGCCGACGTGGTGTCTTGCGCCGCGACGCTGGCCACGACCAGCGGCAGACCGCAGCCGGCGGCGACGCGGATCGCCGCCGCGACGACCCCCGACGCCGTCGGCGCGTCGTCGACGGCGACGAGGATCCGGGTATTCCACATCCGGCACGCGCGCGGCACCAGCAGGACGCTGCAGGGCGCCTCACGAACCACGTTGCCGACCATCTCGCCGACCATCGCCCGGGCGAGAAATCCCTGCTTGCCGCGGCGGCGGGCGACGATGAGATCGGCACGGCGGGCGCGCGCTTCGGCGACGATCTCCCGGTATGCCTCCTCGCCCCGTTGGATGGAAAGATCGAGCTCGACTCCCGCGGCGGCAGCAGCGGCGCGCAGCGCTTCGCCGCCGGCGGAGGCCAGATGCTCGACGCTGCGGGCGAGGGCAGGATCGGTGACCTCGTACTCGGGGTTGGTGACGATCGGCAGCACGGCCGCGAGCGGCACGCCGCAGCGCCGGGCGAGCTCCAGCGCGACGGCCTCGGCCCCGACGTCGAACTCGGTGTGCTCGGTGGCGAGCAGGATGCGCTCGAACGGGTGGTCGGTCATGGCGATCTCAATGGCCTGCGGTGAGGACGCCCGATGCGGCAAGCGCGAGGACCGCGATTTCCAGTATCGCGAGCGCCGCGTAGACGAAGTCGCGGCGGCGCAGGTACACGGGGATGATCGCCAGCAGGCAGGGCGCGGAGCAGCCGGCAAGGATGGCGATGCCGACCAGGCTCGCGTACTCGCCCTTCGCCACCATCGTCGCCCATCCCCAGCCGGGGGTCGTGCCGGTCGCGGCGAGGTAGCGGTCGAGCGGCAGCGCCAGGAGCTCCGGCAGCCGGTCGAAGGCCACGACGGGCGCCAGGAAACCCGTCGCGTACGCGGCGAAACCCGCGACCAGCGCGATAAAGCCGGCCTTGGCGCCACGGTCCAGCCAGCGCGCGTAGGCGAGCTGCTCGTCGGCAATCGGGGGCGGAGCGGTTGGGCGGGCCATCGCGTCAGTTCCAGATGCCGAGGCCCTTCAGCAGCGCGCGCAGCCCGGAGAAGAGCAGCAGCAGCAGCACCATCTTGCGCACCGTCGACGCCTTGAGTACGCCGAGGAGACGGGCGCCGATCCGCGCGCCCAGCATCATGCCGATGACCGAGGGCACCGCGATGGCGGCGAGCACCGCGCCCTTGTTGAGGTAGACCCACGCCGCCGCCGAGTCGACCAGCGACAGGATGAAGCTCGACGTTCCCGCGGAGACCTTGAGCGGTGCGCCCATCACGAGGTTCAACGCCGGCACGTTCGCCCAGCCCGCCCCGAGTCCGAACATCCCGGCGAGGACGCCGATCAGCGTGAACAGCACCAGCCCCTGCGGCGTCCGGTGGACCTGCCAGGCGGAGTCGCGACCGCTGGCCGCGTCGTGGAACACGCCGTGGATCCGCAGCGCCGCCGACAGCGGGTCCGGTGCCGCGACGTCGGGCAACTCGGACTTCTTCGCCAGCAACATCAGCGCGACGATCGCCAGGATCGTGATCCCGAGCGAGGTCTGCACGGCGTTCGCCGGGAGTGCCAGCCCCATCATCGCGCCGGCGATCGAACTCGCCGACGCGAGCAGCGCCAGCGGCAGCGCGAGGCGCAGGTCGGCGAGCCCGCTGCGCAGGAGGTTGGGTCCGGCGGCGAGCGCGCTGGCCAGCGCCACCAGGAGCCCCGCGCCGCGGACGAAATCGATGTGGAAGGGGAAGAACCCGCTGACGATGGGCACGAACAACACGCCGCCGCCCACGCCGGCCGGCACGGCGACGATGCCCAGCACGAAGCAGACGGCGAACAGCGACAGCGGCCACACCCACCAGGCCTGGTCGCCGCCCGCGGCCGCGTCGGCGGCGAAGGCGTCGGGCGCGCCCGTCACGACGGCAACGGCAAGCATCAGGACCGCGACCGGCAGGCGGCGCCAGTGCATTACGAGATCGCCTGGTAGTAGAGGTTCTGCGGGTGGTTCGCGTCGGCGAAGAAGTACCAGCGTTCGGCCAGCAGACCTGCGTACTGCACGACGAATGCGGCGACCAGCGCCGCGGGTGCCGCAGGGCCCAGCACGAGCAGGGCGATCGGCAACGCGAACGCGCCCAGCAGGAATCCCCACTTGATCGCCGTCATCTTCTGCGGCGTCGCGCCGTGGAAGAACTCGCGGGTGTTGAACGAGCCGCCCATCATCCCCTGCGCGGTCTGCCGGATGCGGGGGTGCGGGATGCCGATCGCCGACTGCAGTGTCGTGCGAGGGCGCAGCCGGCGGTTGCGGACCAGCGCGGCGACGTGCATGATCGCGCCCGCCACGGTCAACGCGATCGCCGCGCGCACGAATGCGCCGGTCAGCGGCGAGCCCATGACTGCGGCGCAGGCGGCGGCCAGCGTGGCTCCCGACGCGCAGCCC
Organism: Casimicrobiaceae bacterium; assembly: GCA_035466885.1. Taxonomy (GTDB): domain Bacteria; phylum Pseudomonadota; class Gammaproteobacteria; order Burkholderiales; family Casimicrobiaceae; genus CAIWHR01. The sequence goes on along the minus strand of DATIUK010000295.1, from coordinate 5,218 downwards.
AGCAGCAGGTAGTTGATCGGCGTCAGCGGAGTCGCCCACTCCTGCAGCAGGCGGAGGCACGCGTAGATCATCCCGGTGCAGATGAACAGCGCCACGCACAGGACTGCGGTGACGGCGCCCAGCAGGAGCGTCGCCGTCGGCAGCATGAACTGCGCGACGACCCAGGCGAAGAGCCCGGCCATGAACAGCGGCAGCGCGATGAGCTCGCGCGACAGCCAGGACGTCCGCCAGCGCGCCATCGCGCGCCAGCCGCGCTCCGGATGGCCGATGTGGAAGATCGAGGCGATGAGTCCGAGGCCGCCGAACGCCAGCGCGACGCCGCCGCCCACGGCGAGGAACTCGCGGCCGGGTGCCGGGCCGATGCCGATGCTCGCGGCGACCTCCGCGGCGAAGAGCGCGAGGAAGAGCCCCTGGCCCGCGCCGAGGAGCGTCGTCAGGAAGAGAACGGAAAAGGCGGGATGCATGGAGTGTCGTCGCGGCGCGGCTTGCGGGATGCGTCGGTCAGGTGGCGAAGTCCTCGGTCGCGTCGCCGGGAACATCGTGGCGCGGCAGCGCGCCGTCGATCTTCAGCGGGTTGTCGGCGCGGACGAGGTCCTCCTCGCGGATCTTGTACTCGGTCTTGCGGCGCGGCAGGTAGTGGTTCGCCGGTCGCGTGCCCTGCTCGGGCATCAGCGGGTAGCCGCCGCGCTCGCGGATCGCCGTCGCCACGCCCGACGCCGGGTCGTGGACGTCGCCGAACAGGCGCGCCCCGGTCGGGCAGGCGAGCACGCAGGACGGCTGCCGGTCGCGTGCCGACAGGCTCGTGTCGTAGATGCGGTCGACGCAGAGCGTGCACTTGGTCATCACCCGCCGCTTCTCGTCGAGCTCGCGCACGCCGTAGGGGCAGGCCCACGAGCAGTACTTGCAGCCGATGCACTTGTCGTAGTCGACCAGCACGATGCCGTCCTCGGCACGCTTGTAGCTCGCCCCGGTCGGGCACACCGGAACGCAGGGCGGGTCCTCGCAGTGCAGGCACGACTTCGGGAAGTGCACGGTCTGCGACTCGGGGTACTCGCCGACCTCGAAGGTCTGCACGCGATTGAAGAACGTTCCCGTCGGATCGGCGCCGTAGGCGTTGAGGTCGACCAGCGGGCCGGCCGCCCCCGATGTGTTCCACTGCTTGCAGTTGGTCACGCAGGCGTGGCAGCCGACGCAGACATTGAGGTCGATGACGAGGGCGAGCTGGGTCATGCGACGGCTCCGGGGGGCGTGCCGGGGCGGCGTGCGGCGGTATGGCAGCTGCGCATCAGTCGCGCCTCCGGCCGCCCGCGAAGTACGCGATCCACGATTCGTCGCTGCCGACCTGCCCCGGCAGCGGCGCCAGCGCCTTGAACTGCGGCGAGGTAACCTCCGGCTCGTCGGCGGCGGCGGGCGAGATCCGCACCCGCACGTCGAACCACGCCGCCTGTCCGGTCACGGGGTCGGAGTTCGAGATCCGCGGCGTCCCGTCGTGGGCCGGCAGCTCCTCGGCGATCAGGTGGTTGAGCAGGAAACCCCGCTGCGACTCGTTGGCGTCGGGGGCGAGGTTCCACGCGCCGGACGCCTTGCCGATCGCGTTCCAGGTCCACACCGTTCCCGGCTCGACGGCCTCGGTGTGCCGGCACAGGCAGCGCACCTTGCCCCACGGCGATTCGACCCACATCCAGCCGCCGTCGGCGATGCCGGCGGCGAGCGCGGTGCGCGTGTTCACCATCAGGAAGTTGTGGGTGTGGATCTGGCGCAGCCAGGCGTTCTGCGAGTCCCACGAGTGGTACATCGCCATCGGCCGCTGCGTCACCGCGCGCAGCGGATAGCGTGCGGCGTCGGTCTGCCGCGACTCGAGCGGCTCGTACCAGAACGGCAGCGGGTCGAAGAACTCGGCGACGCGCGCGCGCAGGCGCTCGGGCGGCTGGCGGCCCGGCCGCTTGCCCTGCGCCGCGAGGCGGAAGCGCTGCAGGAACTCGGAGTAGAGGTGGATGACGATGGGGTCGAAGTCGCGGCGCAGCCCCATGTCGCGCGCCCACGAAAGGTAATCGCGGTTCCAGTTGCGCATGTACTGCAGGCCCGGCGGCAGGTGGTACTGGAACACGCAGTTGTTCTGCGCGTACATCTCCCACTGCTTCGGATTCGGCTCGCCGCGCATCGACTTCTCGCCGTCCTTGCCGCGCCAACCGGCGAGGAAGCCGATGCCGGAGCCCGGCGCCGTCTCGTAGCGGACGACGAAGTCCGGATAGTCGCGGTACTTCCGCGTGCCGTCGGCATTGACGAAGGCCGGGAAGCCGAGCCGGCTCGCGAGCTCGATCAGCACCTCCTGGAACGGCTTGCAGTCGCCCGTCGGCGGCACCACCGGCACGCGCACCGAGTCGACCGGGCCCTCGAACTCCGAGATCGGGCGATCGAGCAGCGACATCGCGTCGTGCCGCTCGAGGTAGGTCGAGTCCGGCAGGATGAGGTCGGCGAACGCCGTCGTCTCGGACTGGAACGCGTCGCAGACGACGAGGAACGGGATCCGGTACTCGCCGCGCTCGTCGCGGTCGGTGAGCATGCCGCGCACCGCCGACGTGTTCATCGTCGAGTTCCACGCCATGTTCGCCATGAACAGGAACAGCGTGTCGATCGGGTAAGGATCGCCCCGCCAGGCGTTGGTGATGACGTTGTGCATCAGGCCGTGCGCCGACAGCGGGTGTTCCCAGGAGAAGCCCTTGTCGATGCGTACCGGCTCGCCGTGCTCGTCGACGAAGAGATCCTCGGGGCCTTCCGGCCAGCCCAGCGGCGCGCCGTCGAGCGGCGTGTTCGGCTTGACCGCCTGCGGGCCCTTGGGGGGGCGCGCGTTGGGCGGCACCGCCCGCGGGTACGGTGCGCGGTGGCGGAATCCGCCCGGCCGGTCGATGGTGCCCAGCAGCGACATCAGGATCGCGAGCGTCCGTATGGTCTGGAAGCCGTTCGAGTGCGCCGCGAGGCCGCGCATCGCGTGGAAGGCGACGGCGTTGCCGGTCACCGTGTCGTGCTTCCTGCCCCACCAGTCGGTCCAGGCGATCGGCAACTCGATCTTGTTGTCGCGGGCGGCGACGCCGATCTCGTGGGCGATGCGGCGGATCGTCGGCGCCGGGATGCCGGTGATTCCCGACGCCCACTCGGGCGTGAGCGGCGCCACCCGCTCGGCCAGCAGCTGGAACGCAGGCTTCACCGGCGTGCCGTCGGCGAGGACGAATTCGCCCAGCAGCGCCGGGTCGGCATCCTCGGTGTGGTCGGCGACGGCACGCTGGCCGAGGCGGTCCCACCACAGGAAATTGTGCGGGCGCAGCGGGTTGACGACGTCACCGTCGGCGTTCCTCGCCATCATCCCGAAGTCGGGGCTCGCCGGGTCCTGGTTCACGAGCTGTCCCGCATTGGTGTAGCGGGCGAGGAACGGCCGGTCGTAGAGACCCAGGCGGATGATCTCGTGCAGGATCGCGAGCAGCAGCGCGCCGTCGGTGCCGGGCCGGATCGGCACCCACTCGTCGGCGACGGCCGCGTAGCCGGTGCGCACCGGGTTGATCGCGATCAGCCGGCCGCCGCCGCGCTTGAACTCGCCGATCGCCGCCTTGAGCGGGTTCGAATGGTGGTCCTCGGCGGTGCCGATCATCACGAACAGCCGCGCCCGGTCGAGGTCGGGGCCGCCGAATTCCCAGAACGAGCCGCCGATGGTGTAGATCATGCCGGCGGCCATGTTGACCGAGCAGAAGCCGCCGTGCGCGGCGTAGTTCGGCGTGCCGAACTGGCGGGCGAACAGGCCCGTCAGCGCCTGCATCTGGTCGCGGCCGGTGAACAGCGCAAAGCGCTTCGGGTCGGTCGCCCGCAGCTTGGACAGGCGCGTCTCGAGCAGCGCGAACGCCTCGTCCCAGGTGGTCTCGACGAAGTCGTTGGCGCCGCGCTCGCTGCCGGGGCGGCGCACCAGCGGCCTGGTGAGGCGGGCCGGCGAGCGCTGCTTCATGATTCCGGAGCCGCCCTTGGCGCAGATGATGCCCTTGTTCAGCGGGTGCGCCGGGTTGCCGTCGATGTAGCGGACCTCGCCGTCGCGCAGGTGCACGCGGATGCCGCAGCGGCACGCGCACATGTAGCAGGTCGTCGTGCGGACCTCGGTGCCCGGGCCGTGCAGCGGTTGGCCGACGGGGTCGTGGAGCGGTCGGGAGGCCATCGGCGAAGGAAGCGAAGAAGCGGTCGTTTGGAGGCGGCTGCAGTGCGGATGCCAGGCCGCGCGGGAGTCGTCGGTGCCTGCGCCTTCCGGTTTGCGCGTTACAGCGGTCGAGTCCAGAGGATACTACCGATGACCATCGGTGCCCACGTTATGCGCGCTGCCGCATACGCGCCCCGGGGCCGGCGTCCGGCGCTCGATGGAGTGCCTTCGCGCTGAGCGCTCCGCTGTTCACGCTCGGGGCGGCCCGGTGCGCTCACGCATCGGCCCCGCGGTACCACTGCAGGCGCTCGCGCAGCAGCACGACGTTGCCGACGATGGTCAGCGTCGGTGGCCGCAGGTTCGCGGCGGCGGCGAGCGCGGGCAACGTGGCCAGCGTGCCGGTGACCACGCGCTGGCGCGCCGTGGTGCCCTGCTGGACGACGGCCACCGGCAGGTCGGGCGGGGCGCCGTGCTCGATCAGCCGGGCGCACAGCGTCGGCAGGCCCAGAAGACCCATGTAGACGACGATCGTCTGGCGCGGGCGCGCGAGCGCCGCCCAGTCGAGGTCCATCGTCCCGTCCTTGAGGTGGCCGGTGACGAACACGCAGGCCTGCGCGTAGTCGCGGTGGGTGAGCGGGATGCCGGCGTAGGACGCCACGCCGAGCGCGGCGGTGATGCCGGGGACGACCTCGAACGGCACGCCCTCGGCGGCCAGGGTGTCGATCTCCTCGCCGCCGCGGCCGAAGATGAACGGGTCGCCGCCCTTGAGCCGCACCACGTTCTCGCCTTCGCGCGCGGCCATCACCATCAGCTTCTCGATGAAGGCCTGCGGCGTGCTCTTGCAGCCGCCGCGCTTGCCGACGTGCACGATGCGCGCGCCGGGCGACGCGAAGGCGACGATGGCGTCGGCCACCAGGTCGTCGACCAGCAGCACCGTGGCGGCCTGGATGGCCTTGACGGCTTTGAGGGTCAGCAGTTCCGGGTCTCCGGGGCCTGCGCCGACGAGGGTGACTTTTCCGGTATTCATGTCTCTTGGTGGGTGGG
>DATIUK010000294.1:0-3223 GCA_035466885.1 Casimicrobiaceae bacterium | reverse complement strand
CTCGGCGACACGCTGGCGATCCACACCTGGGTATCGGGGTTCACGCCCCGGAGCTCGTCTCGGCGCTACGTGTTCGTGCGCGACGACGACGGGGCGAGCGTCGCCAGCGCCGAGACGCTCTGGGTTTTCGTCGACTTCGCGACCGGCCGGCCGGTGCGGATTCCGGCGGACGTCGAGGCGGCGTTCCCGGTCGTTGCCGACGACGATCCGGAACTCGTCGCGCTGGTGGGGCCGCCCGCCCGGCGCTGACCGGCACGGGGGGCGCGGGAGCCGCTACTCGATCCCGGCAGCGGCGAAGCGGGCCTTGGCGGACGCGGTGGTGAGATAGGCGATGAACGCGCGGGCGGCATCGGGCGCCGGCGCGTTGCGCAATACCGTCGCCGTGTACGACGTCGTGTTCTGGACGGCAGCCGGCAGCGGGCCGACGAGGCGCACGCCCTTCGGCGCGTAGGCGACGATCTCGGTGATCGCGGCCACGCCGAATTCCCGTCCCTTGCCGCGCGCGAGGTGCTCGAGCACCGCGGCGCCGTCGGGATAGCGGACGGTCCGGGCGCGCAGCGCGTCGGCCAGCCCCAGCCGTTCGACGAGCTTCTCGAAGTAGAGCCCGGTCGACGCCTGGTTGTAGACCAGCGAGTCGGCGGCGAGCAGCGACGCCTTCAGCGCTTCGGTCGACGCGATGTCGGGGGTCGGGGCGTCGTTGCGCGTCACCACGCCGACACCCACCTTGCCCAGCATCCGGCGCTCGTCGGGCAGCGCCTGGCCGGCGGCAACGGCCTCGTCGACGACGGCCGGCGGCGCGATCAGGACGTCGGCGCTCTCACCGGCGGCAAGGCGCTGCTTCAGCACCGGCGCGGTCGAGAACGTGATGCGCACCGCGTGCCCGGTGTCGCGCTCGAAGGCCTGGGCCAACGGGACAAGCCCCGGCTCGACCGCCCCTGCGCTCATCACCTTGATATCGACGGCACCCGCCAGCGACGCGGCGCCGAGGAGCAGGGCGGCAAGCAGCGAACGCCAGAGCACGACCGGCATCACGGGACGCGGTCAGGGATTGGAACCGGCCGCCGGCGCCGCAGTGGCGGTCAGGCGGGCGGCGAGCGCGTCGAGCCGGGGCGCCAGCGCGTCGACGCGCGCGGCGAGCGCCGCGTTCTCCTGGGCGAAGGCGCGCGCTTCGTCGCCGCGGGCGAGCAGATCCGCCTCGTCGCGTGCATAGCTGCCGACCGACTCGCTGACGCGGTCGACCGCGTACTCGGGAAACGCGAGCAGCCGCCGTCCGGCATCGGCCACGCGCTGGCCGATGACCGGCCCGAGCGCCTTGGCGAACGCCTGCTCGACGAACCACGGCAGCGTCAGCGCGAGGTCGCGCAGCGTCGCCGCCAGCGCCGGTGCGCCATTGGCGGTCACCAAGGCGTCCCAGCGCGACGGGTCGGACAGCAGCGACGGGATTGACAGCGGCGAGACCGACAGGGTGAGGTCCGCGCCGCCGCCCGAGAGCGGCGCCGACTCGATGAGGCCGGTCGAGTCGATCCGGAAGCCGGTCGCCACCGGCCCGACCGCGAGCACGAACCCCTGGCCCGCGTGGGCGGCGAGCCGTTCGCGCGCCCAGGCTTCGCGCTCGAGAACGCGGTTGGCAAGGGCGGCGGCGGGCTGCATGGAGCGGTCTTCGGCGACGGCGCGACGGGCGTCGTCAGACGGACGCCACCTGCTCGATGCCGGCCAGCAACCAGCCGGCCGACCCGTCGACCGGCTTGGTGAGGTTCCAGACCTCGTCGAACGCCGTCGGCAGCAACTCGCCGTCCTCGCGCAGGGTGCCGGTGAAGCGCACGCTGGCCCAGTGGTCGCGGCCGACGGTCTTCACCTCGAGCACTTCGGCGGCGAGCGTGACCACTTCGGTCGGCTGGTGTCCGGCGCGGGCTTCGAGGTCGCGGCCGACCTCGGCCAGCATCGCGGGCGTCATCACGTCGCCGAGCGCCTTGCGGTCGCTGCGGTCGTACGCGGCCTGCAGGCGGGCGAACTGCAGCTTCGCCTGCTCGACGAACGCCTTGGCGTCGAAGCCCTCGGGCAGCGGACGGGCGAACGAAGCCGAGGGGACAGGCGCCGGCGCCGGGCTCATCACCGGTTCGATGCGCGCTTCGCGGGCGATCGGGGGAGCGGGTTGCGTCTCGTAGCCGCCGGGCTTGGTGCCGAGGCCGCTCGCGCCCGCGTACTGCATCGCCGGCCGCGCCGGGCTGCGCCGGGCGAGGAACATCCGGACGACCAGGACGACGCCGACGACCAAGAGGAGGATCAGCAGCATGCTGGCGAAACCTTCGGACAAGCCGAAGTGCGACAGCAGCGCGGCGAGTCCCAGGCCGGCGGCGAGGCCGGCGATCGGGCCCATCCACCGGGACATGCCCGACGGGGCGGCGGCGGCGGGGGTGGCGGCCTTGGCGGCCGCGGCACCCGGCTGTGCCGGCATCACCGGCTGCGATGCGGCGCCGGCGGGCGCCGCCGGCGCGGCGCTCGGCGGGGTGGCCGGTGCCGGGGCGACGCTCTGCCGCTGGGTCCCGAGGCTCTTCCCACCACCCAGGCGCTTGGCGTCGGCGAGGTCGGCGCCGGCGAAGCAGACGACGGCGAGCGTGACGGCGATTATCCCTACGATCTTCACGGTCTTCTCCAGCAAAGGGTTGAATTGAACGAAGGTGCGCCGGCGTCAGTGGACGTAGCCCAGGTGCAGGGCCACGACGCCTGCCGTCAGGTTGTGGACTTCGACACGGTCGAAGCCCGCTTGTTCCATCATCCGCTGCAACGTCGCCTGGTCAGGGTGCATCCGGATCGACTCGGCGAGGTAGCGGTAGCTCGCGTCGTCGCCGGCAACGAGCCGGCCGATCCGCGGGATTACGTTGAAACTGTACCAGTCGTAGGCGGGCGCCAACGGCTGCCAGACCTTCGAGAACTCCAGCACCGCCGCGACGCCTCCCGGCTTGATCACCCGGCGCATTTCCGCGAGCGCGGCTTCCTTGTGGGTGACGTTGCGCAGCCCGAAGGCGATGCTGACGCAGTCGAAGCGCCCGCCCGGGAACGGCAGTTTCTCGGCGTCGCACTGGAGCACAGGGAGGGCGAGGCCAAGGTCGAGCAGCCGGTCGCGGCCGACGGCGAGCATTTCGCGGTTGATGTCGGTGAGGACGACTTCGCCGCCCGGGCCGACGCGGTCGGCGAACAGGCGCGCGAGGTCGCCGGTGCCGCC
>DATIUK010000293.1:0-5977 GCA_035466885.1 Casimicrobiaceae bacterium | reverse complement strand
GGCCGCAGTGCAGGCAGACGTCCTCGTCCTTGACCATGACCCGCGTCGTCGTGAGCGCCGCCGAGACGTAGAGGTCCTGACCGGTGTGCTTTGCCGGCGCATGCAGGCGCTGCCGCAGATCGGCCTCGTCGCCGTCGTGCGTGAACGTGATGCAGTCCATCGGGCAGATGTCGACGCAGGCGTCGCACTCGATGCACAACCGGTCGGTGAACACCGTCTGCACGTCGCAGTTGAGGCAGCGCTGCGCCTCGGCCAGCGCCAGCGCCGGGTCGAAGCCCAGCTCGACCTCGGTGCGGATGTCCTTCAGCGCGATCACCATGTCCTTCAGCGGGACCTTGTGCCGCTTCTCGGTCGTGACGGCGTTGTCGTATTTCCACTCGTGAATGCCCATCTTCTGCGAGATGAGCAGGAACGTCGGCGGCGGCCGCACCGAGACGTCCTCGCCGCGGCAGAAGCGGTCGATCGACACCGCGGCGTCGTGCCCGTGGCGCACCGCCCAGATGATGTTCTTCGGCCCGAACGCGGCGTCGCCGCCGAAGAAGACGCCGGGCAGCGTCGACGCCATGGTCGTCTCGTCGAGCTTCGGAAGCCCCCAGCGGTCGAACTCGATGCCGACCTCGCGCTCGATCCAGGGAAACGCGTTCTCCTGGCCGACGGCGACCAGGATCACGTCGCAGGCGAAGGTCACGTCGGGCTCGCCGGTCGGCAGGAGGCTGCGGCGCCCCTTGTCGTCGTACTTCGCCGCGACCTTCTCGAACACGATGCCCGTCAGCTTGCCGTGGTCGTGCAGCACTTCCTTGGGCACGAGGAAGTTGTGGATAGGAATGCCCTCGTGCTCGGCGTCCTCCTTCTCCCACGGCGACGCCTTCATCTCGGCGTAGCCGGACCGGACGACGACGTTGACCTCCTCGCCGCCCAGGCGCCGGGCGCTGCGGCAGCAGTCCATCGCGGTGTTGCCGCCGCCCAGGACGACGACGCGCTTGCCGATCGACTTCACGTGCCCGAACGACACCGAGGCGAGCCAGTCGATGCCGATGTGGATGTGCGCTGCCGCTTCCTTGCGACCGGGGACGTCGAGCTCGCGGCCGCGCGGCGCGCCGCTGCCGACGAAGACCGCGTCGTAGCCCTCGGCGAGCAGTGCCTTCATGCTGTCGATCCGCGTCCCGCCGCGGAACTCGACGCCGAGGTCGAGCACGTAGCCGCACTCCTCGTCGATCACCGAGTCGGGCAGGCGGAACTTGGGAATCTGCGAGCGCATCATCCCGCCCGGCTTGGCGTCGGCCTCGAACACGACGCAGTGGTAGCCGAGCGGAGCGAGGTCGCGCGCGACCGTCAGCGACGCGGGGCCCGCGCCGACGAGCGCGATGCGCTTGCCGTTCTTCTTCGCCGCGGGCTTGGGCAGCCGCGGGCGAATGTCGTCCTTGTAGTCGGCCGTCACCCGCTTCAGGCGGCAGATGGCGACCGGTTCAGGCTTGAGGTGCGACTTGCGGTGCTCGATCGAGCCCTCCTCGACGCGACCGCGGCGGCAGGCCGGCTCGCAAGGGCGGTCGCAGGTACGTCCGAGGATGCCGGGGAAGACGTTCGATTTCCAGTTGACGAGATAGGCATCGTCGTAGCGCCCCTCGGCGATCAGGCGTATGTACTCGGGAACCGGGGTGTGGGCGGGACACGCCCACTGGCAATCGACAACCTTGTGGAAATAGTCGGGACGAGCGATATCCGTGGGCTTCAAGCCGCGTTCTCCTGGTGGTGCGCCGCAGCCGTTGGTTTTAACTGGCGATCCGCGCCTTGTCGCCCGGCGCGAACCCGACCGCGGTACGCTGCGGGGATGCTACGCCACCGTCGCACGCCTGGGAAGTTGAAACCGGGGCTTTCCTTGACGGTCGTCATGGTCACGCAAGTTCGGGACCGCGGAAGGGGCGTCTGACGGACAGGCGCACTGCGCGCATCGCGACTGCCGGCGGCAAGACCCTGAACGGGTTGCGGGAATGCCTGGACCGGGGCAAAGGGCTGGCGCGCCCTGCCGCGGCGGCGCGAGGGCGGTCGACGGCACCGGCCGCGCACACCGCTACAATCCACGCTGGAAGCCGCAGCGCTTCGCTGGCCGGCGCACGCACGAGACCCCGATGAACGCACCCGAACCCCCCCCTCTGCGCCTGACCTCGTTCAGCCACGGCGGCGGCTGCGGCTGCAAGATCGCGCCCGGCGTGCTGCGCGACATCCTCGCACGGGCCGGGACCGGCGCGATGCCGCCGCAGCTCCTGGTCGGCATCGAAACCTCCGACGACGCCGCCGTCTACCGGATCAACGAGCACCAGGCGATCGTCGCGACGACCGACTTCTTCATGCCCATCGTCGATGACCCCCACGACTTCGGGGCCATCGCGGCGACCAACGCGATCTCCGACATCTATGCCATGGGCGGCACGCCGCTGTTCGCGCTGGCGCTGGTCGGGATGCCGATCGGCAAGCTCCCGATCGATACCATCCGCCGGATCCTCGACGGCGGCGAGTCCGTCTGCGCCCGGGCGGGGATTCCGGTCGCCGGTGGACACACGATCGACTCGGTCGAGCCGATCTACGGCCTGGTCGCCATCGGCATCGTCGATCCGGCGAACCTGAAGCGCAACGCCGGTGCGCAACCCGGCGACCGCCTGATCCTCGGCAAGCCGATCGGCGTCGGCATCTACAGCGCGGCGCTGAAGAAGGAGCGGCTCGACGCGGACGGGTACGAGGCAATGATCCGCAGCACCACCCAGCTCAACACGCCGGGCATCGCGCTGGGCAGGATGCCCGACGTGCACGCGCTGACCGACGTCACCGGGTTCGGCCTCGCGGGGCACCTGCTCGAGATCTGCCGCGCGTCGGACGCCGGCGCGATCCTGGACTTCGCCACCGTGCCGCTGCTTCCTGGCGTCGCCGAGCTCGCGGCGCAGGGAGTCGTCACCGGCGCGTCCGGCCGCAACTGGGCGGGCTACGGCGAGAGCGTTGCCATCGCCCCCGGGCTGCCCGCGACGGCACAGGCACTGCTCACCGACCCGCAGACCTCCGGCGGATTGCTCGCCGCCTGCGCCCCGGACGCGGTCGACGGCGTGCTCGCGGTGTTCCGCGACGCCGGCTTCGCCGACGCGGCGGTGATCGGCGCGATCGTTCCCGGCGCCCCGCGCATCGCGGTGCGGTGACCCCGTCGATCGCCTGCGGTTCGCACGTCCAGGATGCCGAGACCTCCCCCGATGCGCGCGACCCCGACCCTGCCTCCGAGTCACGGTGCCGACGCCGCGCTCGGCACGCGCTACGCGGCCGTCCGGGCCGCGACGTCGGCGCTCGCCGCGCCGCTGTCGGCCGAAGACTGCGCGCTGCAGTCGATGGCCGACGCGAGCCCGGTGAAGTGGCACCTCGCGCACACGACCTGGTTCTTCGAGACTTTCCTGCTCGAGCGCTACGAGGACAAGCACCGGCCGTTCCACCCGCAATTCCGGCGCCTGTTCAACTCCTACTATCACGCCATCGGCGAACGGCACCCGCGACCGGAGCGCGGGCTGCTGTCGCGACCGTCGCTGCCCGAGGTCATCGCCTATCGCGCCGACGTCGACGCGAGGATGGCGGCTCTGCTCCTGCGCGCCAGCGGTGACACCGTGCTGTCCGGGCTGATCGAGCTCGGCCTGCAGCACGAGCAGCAGCACCAGGAACTCATCCTCACCGACGTCAAGCACCTGCTGTCGCGCAACCCGCTGGAGCCGGTCTATCGCAGCCTGCCGCAGCCGGCACCCGCCGCCAAGGGACGCCCGCGCTGGCTCGCCTGCGCCGGCGGCCTGGTCGACGTCGGGCACGCCGGCCACGGCTTCGCCTTCGACAACGAGGGCCCGCGCCACCGGGTCTTCATCGCGCCGTACGAGCTTGCGTCGCACCCGGTCAGCCACGCCGATTTCGCCGCGTTCGTGGCCGACGGCGGCTACTGCCGCCCCGAGCTGTGGCTGTCGCTGGGATGGGACACGGTGGTCGCGCAGCGCTGGACGGCCCCCCTGTACTGGGAGCTCCGCGACGGCGCCTGGACGACGTTCACGCTGCACGGGCGGGTGCCGATCGACCCCGCGGCGCCGGTCACGCACGTGAGTTTCTTCGAGGCCGACGCCTATGCCCGCTGGGCCGGCGCGCGGTTGCCCACCGAGTTCGAGTGGGAGGCGGCCGCCGCCGGTACGCCGGTCGAGGGCAACTTCGCCGACGACGGCGTGCTGCACCCGAGCGCGCCTTCCGGACCGGGCGCGCAGGGCCTGGCGCAGCTCTACGGCGACTGCTGGGAGTGGACCGGCAGCGCGTACCTGCCCTACCCCGGATTCGCCCCGGCGCCCGGCGCGGTCGGCGAGTACAACGGCAAGTTCATGTGCAACCAGTTCGTGCTTCGCGGCGGTTCCTGCGCCACGCCGGGCGGTCACGTTCGCGCGACCTACCGGAACTTCTTTCCGCCGGAGGCCCGCTGGCAGTTCTCGGGGCTGCGCCTCGCGCGCTCCGCAGGTTGACGCCGGCGCGCCGACAGCTCGCCCGCATCACCGTTCCCGGCGGCACGGTCGCGCCGGTCAGGCGGCGCTGAAGACCGCGAAGTCGCCGGCCGCGTCCTGCCAGCAACGCACCGCGGCGTAGCCCGCGCCGGCGAGCATCTGCGCGAATGCCCCCGGTGCGTACTTGTACGAGTATTCGGTCAGGATCCGCTCGCCAGCCGCGAAGCGCCGCTCGCCGCCGTCGAAGGCCACCGTCTGCGCCGACATCGCCTCGAGATGCATTTCGACGCGTCCGGCGGAGGCGTTGAAGAACCCGCGGTGGCGGAACGCCTCGGGCCGGAAGTCCGCCCCCAGCACGCGGTTGACGTGGCGCAGCACGTTGCGGTTGAACGCGGCGGTGACGCCGACCGCGTCGTCGTAGGCGGCATCGAGCCGGCGCGATTCCTTGATCGTGTCGACGCCGATGAGGAGGCTGCTGCCGGGACGCGAGCGCCCGTGACGCTGCAGCGTGGCGAGGAAACCGCGCGCCGCGTCCGGATCGAAGTTGCCGATCGACGAGCCGGGATAGAAGAACGTCGCCGGGCCCGGGTCGAGGTCGGTCTCGAGGTCGAGGCCGCGGGTGAAGTCGGTGACGACGCCGGACATCGGCAGCGCCGGATGCTCGGTCGCCATGCGCCCCAGCGCCGCGACCAGCGCGTCCCTGGCGATGTCGACCGCGACGTAGCGCGCTGGACGCAGATGCGGGAACCAGGCGGCCGCCTTGAGTCCGTCGCCCGCGCCGAGATCGACCAGCTGGCATCCCTGTCCGGCCGCGGTGACGATGGCGTCGCGCTGCGCCGCGAAGATCGTGCGTTCGGTCTGCGGCAGGTAGTACTCGGGCAGCTCGCAAATGGCCGCATAGAGCGCGCAACCCATCGAATCGTAGAAGTACTTGGGCGGAATGCTTGCCGGCACCGCGAGCAACCCGGCCGCGAGCGCGGCTCGTTCCCCGTCGCGATCCGCAGGCAGTCGATCGACAATACGGATGGATGGCATGGATTCGCGGAGCAGTGCGCTGCGTCGAGCGCGTCGCCCGGGCGGCGACGCGACACTCGGCGGAGTTTGCGACAATCGGACATCCGGCGTCAAAGCGCAGGCGACGAACAGGCCGCCCGCCGCCGCCGGCTCGCTGCCGCCGGCTCGCTTGCACCGGCGGGACCGAAGCAGTAAAAGGTACCCACCATCGTCAGCCACGCAGGGAGCCGCGCATGTTTCCAAGCACCGAAGCCACCTGCATGCTGCCGGTCAAAGACCTGGCGCGCGCCCGGGCGTTCTACGAGCAGGTCCTCGGCCTCGAGCCAGTGGGCCTGAAGCCCGACGGCAAGTTCGTCTACCGTTGTGGCGGCACCGCCATCGCGCTGTTTCCCAAGCCCGAGGGCACCAAAGCCCAGCACACCGCCATCAGCTTTCGGGTCGACGACATCGGCGCCGCGATCGCGCAA
>DATIUK010000292.1:0-5226 GCA_035466885.1 Casimicrobiaceae bacterium | reverse complement strand
CGCGCGAGTGCTGGCCGACCTCCTGAACTGAGACTCCGGTTACCCGGCCGGAAGGCGCCCCGGGCCGCGGGCCTCCCGCCGGGCCGCCCCAAGGGAGGCCTCGCCCCCTTCGAGGGGGCAGCGAACGCAGTGAGCGGGGGTCGGTCCTGCTAGAATCCAAGACCGCCGTCCGCTGGCGGCCACCGGATTCCGAACCCGCCATGCAACCCGACCGCTCCGACGAACTCGCCGCCCTCCTGTCCCGCCGGATCCTCGTCCTCGACGGCGCGATGGGCACGATGATTCAGCGCCACAAGCTCGGGGAGGACGACTTCCGCGGCGGCCACGCCGGCTGCCTGCACGACCACGCGCACGACCTCAAGGGCGACAACGACCTCCTGGTGCTCACCCAGCCGGACGTCATCCGCGAGATCCACGACCGCTATCTCGAGGCCGGGGCCGACATCGTCGAGACCAACACCTTCGGGGCGACGTCGATCGCGCAGGCCGACTACGCGTTGTCGGACCGGGCGCGCGAGATGAACGCCGCAGCGGCGCGGCTCGCCCGCGAGTGCGCCGACCGCTGGACCGCGAGGACGCCGGAAAAGCCGCGCTTCGTCGCCGGCGCGCTGGGCCCCACCAACCGCACCGCGTCGATCTCCCCGGACGTCAACGACCCCGGGGCGCGCAACGTCACCTTCGACGAGCTCGTCGCGACCTACGGCGAGGCGGCCGACGGGCTGATCGACGGCGGCGCCGACATCCTGCTGGTCGAGACCGTGTTCGATACGCTCAACGCCAAGGCGGCGCTGTTCGCGATAGAGGACTGCTTCGAGCGTCGCGGCGCCCGGCTGCCGGTGATCGTCTCGGGCACGATCACCGACGCGTCGGGGCGCACGCTCTCGGGCCAGACGACCGAGGCGTTCTGGAATTCGGTGCGCCACGTGCGCCCGCTCGCAGTGGGGCTCAACTGCGCGCTCGGCGCAGCGCTGATGCGGCCCTACATCGAGGAGATGGCGCGCGTCGCCGACGTCTTCGTCTCCTGCTACCCGAACGCCGGATTGCCCAACCCGATGGCCGAGACCGGCTATGACGAGACGCCGGAGCAAACCGCCCGGCTGATCGAGGACTTCGCGCGCAACGGCTTTGTCAACATCGTCGGCGGGTGCTGCGGGACCACCCCCGCGCACATCCGCGCGATCGCCGCGGCGGTCGCCGCGATCCCGCCGCGCGCGCTGCCGGTGGCCGAGCCGCTCGCCGCCTGAACACCGCAGGAAACCCTACCTTGGCCGAAAACCCAACCGGCGCCATGCGCCTCGCCGGCCTCGAGCCGCTCGTCGTCGACGACGACTCGCTGTTCGTCAACGTCGGCGAGCGCACCAACGTCACCGGCTCGCGGGTCTTCGCCAAGCTGATCCTGGCCGGCGACTACGCCGGCGCCGTCGAGGTCGCCCGCCAGCAGGTCGCCAACGGCGCCCAGGTCATCGACGTCAACATGGACGAGGCGATGCTGGACTCGAAGGCGGCGATGGCGCGCTTCCTCTGCCTCATCGCTTCCGAGCCCGACATCGCGCGCGTGCCGGTGATGATCGACTCGTCGAAGTGGGAAGTGATCGAGGCGGGCTTGAAGTGCGTGCAGGGCAAGCCCATCGTCAACTCGATCTCGCTGAAGGAGGGCGAGACCGAGTTCGTCCGCCAGGCGCGGCTCGTCCGCCGCTACGGCGCCGCGGTGATCGTCATGGCCTTCGACGAAAAGGGACAGGCCGACACGTTCGAGCGCAAGGTCGCGATCTGCCAGCGCTGCTACGACATCCTGACGCGCGCGGTCGGCTTCCCGCCCGAGGACATCATCTTCGACCCGAACGTGTTCGCCATCGCCACGGGGATCGACGAGCACGACAACTACGCGGTCGACTTCATCAACGCCACGCGCTGGATCCGCACCCACCTGCCGCACGCCAAGGTGTCCGGCGGCATCTCGAACGTCTCCTTCTCGTTCCGCGGCAACGAGCCGGTGCGCGAGGCGATCCACACGGTATTCCTGTATCACTCGATCCGCGCGGGACTGACGATGGGCATCGTCAACGCCGGGCAGCTCGGCGTCTACGACGAGATACCGGCCGAGCTGCGCGAGCGCGTCGAGGACGTCGTGCTGAACCGCAAGCGCGCCGACGGGCAGAGCCCGACCGAGCGCCTGGTGAGCTTCGCCGAGACCTACAAGGCCAAGGGCAAGGCGGTGGTCGAGGATCTCGCCTGGCGCGAGGGCAGCGTCGAGGCGCGCCTTGCGCACGCGCTGGTCAAGGGCATCACCACGTACATCGTCGAGGACACCGAGGAGGCGCGGCAGAAGTTCGCGCGCCCGATCCAGGTGATCGAGGGCCCGCTGATGGCCGGGATGAACGTCGTCGGCGACCTCTTCGGCGCCGGCAAGATGTTCCTGCCGCAGGTCGTCAAGAGCGCGCGGGTGATGAAGCAGGCGGTCGGGCACCTCGTCCCGTACATCGAGGAGGAGAAGGCGCGCTCGGGGGACGCGGGCAAACCCAAGGGCACGATCGTCATGGCGACGGTCAAGGGCGACGTCCACGACATCGGCAAGAACATCGTCGGCGTCGTGCTCCAGTGCAACAACTTCGACGTCATCGATCTCGGCGTCATGGTGCCGGCCACGAAGATCCTCGACGTCGCACGCGAGCGGAACGCCGACATCGTCGGCCTGTCCGGCCTCATCACGCCGTCGCTCGAGGAAATGGCGCACGTCGCGCACGAGATGCAGCGCCTGGGCATGCAGCAGCCGCTCCTGATCGGCGGGGCGACGACCTCGCGCGTGCACACGGCGGTCAAGATCGCGCCGCACTACGGCGGCGTCACCGTCTACGTCCCCGACGCGTCGCGCGCCGTGGGCGTCGCGAGCAACCTGCTGTCCGACGAGCTCAAGGACGGCTACGTCGCCGAGGTTGCCGCCGACTACGAGAAGATCCGTATCCAGCACGCCGGCAAGAAGGGCCCGGCGCTGATCCCGCTCGCTGCAGCCCGCGCCAACGCGTTCGCGACCGACTGGGCGCACTGCGCCGCCCCGGCGCCCACGTTCATCGGCCGGCGCGAGTTCCGCAACGTCGATCTCAATGAACTTGCGGCGCTGATCGACTGGGGTCCGTTCTTCCAGACCTGGGAGCTCTCGGGCCCGTACCCGGCGATCCTCGACGATGCGGTCGTCGGCGAGGCGGCGCGCAACGTCCACGCCGAGGGCCTGGCCATGCTGAAGCGCATCGTCGATGGGCGCTGGCTGGCGGCCAACGGCGTCGTCGCGCTGTTGCCGGCGCAGTCAGTGGGCGACGACATCGTCTGCTACGCCGACGCGGCGCGGACCGAGGTGGCGCTGACCTGGCACCTGCTGCGCCAGCAGAACGAACGGCCGCCGGGCAAGCCCAACTACTGCCTCGCCGACTTCGTGGCGCCGGGCACGTCGGGCGTGGCGGACTTCATCGGAGCCTTCGCGGTGACGGCAGGGCTCGGGATCGAGAAAAAGCTCGCCGAGTTCGAAGCGAAGCACGACGACTACGGCGCGATCATGCTGAAGGCGCTCGCCGACCGCCTCGCCGAAGCGTTCGCCGAGTGGCTGCACCGCAAGGTCCGCCGCGAGCTGTGGGGGTACGCGCGCGACGAGGCGCTCGACCCGGTCGCGCTGATCCGCGAGGAGTATCGCGGCATCCGGCCCGCACCCGGCTATCCGGCGTGCCCCGACCACGCGGTCAAGGCGCCGCTGTTCGAGGTCCTGCGCGCCGGAGACATCGGGATGCGGCTGACCGAGAGCTACGCGATGCTGCCGACGGCCGCGGTGTCGGGGTTCTTCCTCGCGCATCCCGAGGCGCGCTACTTCGCCGTCGGCAAGATCGGCGACGACCAGGTGGCGGACCTGGCCGCCCGCAGCGGCCGGCCGCCGGAACTGCTGCGCCGCGACCTCGCCCCCAACCTCTGAACCACATGGAGCGGACGATGATGCGTAGGCGGTCCCTCGCAGTGCTGGCGGCACTCTTCGCCGTCGGAAGCGCACTCGCCCAGAAAGTGCCGGCGGGCGGCGACGAGACCACCGGCCGGGCGCTCTACAACGCGCAGTGCAACGGCTGCCACCGCGCGCAGATCCACTGGCGCGACAAGAAGATCGTCCAGGACTGGCCGTCGCTGTTGCACGAAGTCCGGCGCTGGCAGCAGAACTCGGGACTCGTCTGGAGCGACGACGAGATTCTCGCCGTCGCGCGCCATCTCAACGCGACCTGGTACCACTTTCCTGCGGGGGCCGGCAAGGAACTCGCCAAACTGGGGTCGGAGCCGTAATACTCCGGCGGCACCGCACCCGGTGTCGTCAGCCGGGAGGGCCGGACAGTTGCTCCAGCAGTTTGATCATGGCGACGGAGTCTTCCTCGCCCAGTCCGCTGCCCACCATGGCATTGAACATCTGCGCCGCCGCGGCGGTCGCCGGCAGGCACACGCCGAGCTTGTACGCAGTCTGCAGCACGATGTTCATGTCCTTCTGGTGCATCCATGACTTGAAGCCCGGATTGAAGTTGCGGTCGAGCATCCGTTGGCCGTGGTTCTCGAGAATCCTCGAGTTCGCGGACCCGCCCATCAGGGCTTCCCGCACCTTGGCCGGATCGACGCCGTTGCGGCGCGCGAAGTTGAGCGCCTCGGCGACCGCCAGCACGCCGACGCCGGTCAGCACCTGGTTGGCGGCCTTGGCCACCTGCCCGGCGCCGGAATCGCCGACGTGGACGATCGTCTTGCCCATGCACGCGAACAGCGGCTGCGCCCGCGCCATGGCTGTCGCACTGCCACCGACCATGATCGTCAGTGTCCCCGCGATGGCGCCCACGTCTCCGCCGGAAACCGGCGCGTCGAGGAAATCGATGCCCAGCGCCTTCAGTTCGGCGGCGATCTCGCGGGCCGCGGCAGGCAGGATGGTGCTCATGTCCACGGCGACGAGACCCGGCCGGGCGCCCCTCGCGACGCCTTGCGCGCCCAGCATGACCTCGCGGACGTCCGGTGCGTCGGGCACCATCGAGATCACGACGTCGGCGGCGCTCGCGACCTCGGCCGGGCTCGCCCCGGCGCGCGCGCCGGCATCGAGCAACGGCTGCATCGACGCCTCGCGTCGCGACCAGACGGTGACGGCGTGGCCCTGCTTCAACAGGTTCTGCGCCATCGGGCGTCCCATGATGCCCAATCCGACGAATCCGACGTTCATCTATGCTC
>DATIUK010000291.1:0-1875 GCA_035466885.1 Casimicrobiaceae bacterium | reverse complement strand
TGGTCTCCTGGTCCTTGCCGCGCATCTCCGGGTGACGCCGCAGGTACTCCTCGCTGTGCCGCCGCATGAACGGGAACTCGAGCGCCCACCACGCGAGTCCGATCACCGGCACCCAGATCAGCTGCCGCTTGAGGAAGAACTTGAGCAGCGGGATGCGCCGGTTGAACAGGTGCTGCAGCACCAGGATGTCGACCCAGGACTGGTGGTTGCAGCTCACCAGATACCAGCTGCGGTAGTCGAGCCCGGCGACGCCCTCGACGTCCCAGCGGGTGCGCTGGGTCAGGTTCATCCAGCCGCTGTTGCCGGCGATCCAGGTCTCGGCGATCCACAGCAGGACCCGGCTCAGCCCGCGGCGCGCCGCGGCAAACGGCAGGACCAGCTTGATGGCCGAGAACACCAGCAGCACCGGCACCCAGAACAGGGTGTTGGCCGCGAGCAACAGCGACGCGATGACTCCGATCACGGGGGCGGGGAGGCGGTTCAGCATCGGGGGTCCGTTGACGCCCGGCGGGGCGCGGGCCAGGTCGCATGTTGCCTCAAGGCCGGACGCATTTCGCCGGTGAAACGGCGAAGTGCTGATCCAGATTAAGAAACCCGCGCGGGCGGGCGGCTACTGTGTGCCCTCGCGCGGGCCGTGCGACCTGTCACTGGGCGCAGCATGCACGCGGCCGCCGACGGCGTGCTCCGGACGGCGCGCCCCGGAACCGTGCGTTAGGATTCCAGCCACCCCACCTTTGCAGCCACCGGGCACGACCCCATGGGACTCATTCTCTCGATCGACGTCGGCACGACCAACCTCAAGGCGGCGCTCGTCGACGAGGAAGGAGCCATTCTGGGCGAGGTGAGCACGCTGCCGATGGGCATCGAGGGCGACGCTTCCGGGCGCGCCGAGCACGATCCGGCGAAGCTCGCCGCCGCGCTGCTGGCCATCTGCCGGCTCGCCGTCGGCAATCGCGGCCGCGACGTCGAGCGGCTGTCGCTCACCTCGTACCAGTTCGGGCTGGTGCTGGTCGATGCCGACGGCCGGCCGCTCACCAACATCTCGACCTTCGTCGACACGACGGCGCAGGCGCACCATCCGCGCTTCCTCGCCGCCATCGGGGACGTCGACGCGATGGTCCTGCGGACCGGGTGCCCGCCGATCTTCCAGTACCCGACCAACCGCCTGCACTGGCTCGCCTCGCGCGATCCGGGGCTTGCCCGCCGGGTCGGTCGCGTCCTCGACTCCAAGTCGTTCCTGCTGCACGTCCTGACCGGCGAGTACGTGACCGACTACAGCACGGCGAACTCGCTCGGCTGCCTCGATACCGACGGCCGCTGGGACCGGGCGATCATCGAAACCGCCGGCTTCGCCGTCGCCCAGTTCCCGCGCGTCCTCGACGGCTTCGTCGACGCCGTGCCGCTGGCACCGACGGTGTGCGCCGAGCTCGGGTTGCAGCCCGGCACCGCCGTCGCGGCCGGCCTCTACGACGGCGCGGCGCTGGCAGCGGCGCTGACGGGCTTCGAGCCGCAGGTCGCCGTCGGCAACTTCGGCACCTCCGGGATGTTCCGGGTGCCCACGCCCGCCCCGGTCGAGGATCTCGACGGCGGCCTGATCCAGAGCTGCCTGCTGCGCCCGGGCGTGTTCTTCACGGGCTCAGGGATCAACAACTGCACCATCGCGACCAACCTGCTGCTGAGCGTGCTCGGCCTCGAGCTCGACTACCTGCGCGGAAGGGAGCTATCGATCCCGGGCTCCAACAATGTGATGACCTTCCCGTACTTCACCGGGGAGCGCGACAAGGTCATCGGCAACATCGGCACCGGGATGATCTTCGGTCTCGGCGTGGCGAGCACCCGCGACGACCTCGCGCGCTCGTTCCTCGAGGGCGTGGC
>DATIUK010000290.1:0-2611 GCA_035466885.1 Casimicrobiaceae bacterium | reverse complement strand
GGGGCGAAGCAACGACCGGTTTGAAGCGAGCACGTGGATGCCCGCTTCTGGCCGGTCAGAGACGACCACCGTTCCCATACGAACGGCCGCTGCACAACGCATACCGGGCATCGAGAGTTGAAGGTCAGCTATAGGCCTTAGATCCGCCTTCCGGCGCCTCGGTTCGGACGCGCGTGAACGACCCATTCCTGCCGGTCGCAAATTTCCAATCGAATGACGGGTCCACGCCGCTCACCGGTCGTCTACTGCCGTCGGGATAAATGGCGAGCGCCGGCGCAAGCGGTCATCGGCGCGCGCACGGGCCAAGGCGGCGATTGAGTGGCAGCTTTCCAAGTACCGGGCCAGGAACGATCGCCCCGGTGCCGTCGTTGCGGATGCAAGACAGCGGACAGTCAGCTCGCCCGCCCAGCTCCTGTTGGCCTCAGGGCTGAAGGTCGAATTCCTGATCGTCTTCTGGCAGCGCAACTGAGCCGAACAGCACACGTTTGCTCGCACCCAGGGCGGACTGGAGGATGGGCGGCGGGACCGCCAGCACCGCGGCGATCGCGGCTCATCCCCGGGGCGCGCGCGAGCCGCGTCATCGGCCCACTTCCTGCGTGCGCCCACCGTGGTGCGCGCGAGCGCATCGCGACTGGAGAGGTCGGCCGCGTCGCTCAAACTTCGGCGAGCTGCCCCTTGCCCCCGCTCGCGGCCGCGTGCTTGAGCGCTCCCAGGAAGCGCGAGCGCAGCGCGTCGCTCATCAGCGCCCGCTTCACCGGCGTGAGGCGCAGGAACCCGCCGAGGCACGCACGGGCGAAGGCGTGAGTGAGGCTCGCCGGGTTGTCGAACAGCTGGTTCTGCAGCGTGCCGCGCTCGAGGCACTGCAGGATGATGCGCTCGAACGTCGTCTCCGGGTGCAGCACCCGCTGCGGGCGCTTGTGGAGCTTCATCGCGCCCGCCTTGCACTTGAGCGTGCACACGCCGCAGCCGATGCAGAGCTCCCGGTTCACCAGCGGGCGCCCGAACTTGCGGAACCGCGGCTCGGGGTCGGGGGCGCGATCGATCGCCTCGATCGGGCACTTGCGGCTGCAGATGCCGCAACCGGTGCAACGATCGCGGTCGGGCTCGGCGATGTAGCTCGACGTCACCACCGCGTTGGGGTAACCGTGGACAGTGATGCCGCGCAGCATGTTGCAGCAGCAGCCGCAGCAGTGGCACATGAAGCTCACGTTGCGCTGCACGTTGTCGGCGTTCAGCACGAGGCCGAGGTCGCGCGAGCGGGCGAGGTTGTCCATCATCTCGGCCTTCGAGACCTCGCGCGCGAGCCCGTTGCGCACCATGAATCCCACCGACGTCGCCCCGAACGTCGAACAGGTGTCGAGCGGCACCTTGCAGGTGCGCCCGCCGGCGTGCTCGTGTTCGTGCCGGCACGAGCAGATGCCGATGGCGAACCGGTCGGCAGCGTCGATGATCGCCGCAGCCTTCTCGTAGTCGAGCACCTCGACGTAATCCTCGGCGGCGATCGAGCCGTCGTGCGGCACGGCACGCATCAGCGACACCTTCTGGCCGTCGCCGAAGTTCGCGCGGTAGAGGCCGCCCTCCTCGAGGTAGTCGCGGAACAGGCGCGCCCAGCGGTCGTAGGGCAGGGCGCCGCCGGTGCGCATCATCGTGAACTCGAAGATACCGATCACCATTGGCGACGGCGCGTAGTAGTACCCGCCGCCGGCCTCGACGTCCATCACCAGGCCCCGCGGGCATAGGCTCTCGAGCTGGCGCTCGAGCGTTGCGCGCGGAATGCCGGTCACTCGCTCCAGCCGGCCGATGCGCGAAAAGCCCCAAGGCATCGCGGCGACCAGACGGGCGTCGTCCTCGGAGTAGAGCTCCCGCAGCAGCGCCTCGAGCTTGTCGCTCCAAGGCGCCCGCGCCGTCAGGCCGTCGATCTTCCGACCGAGCGCCCGGTAGACGTCCTTGCCAACCAGATGACCCATCGCTGCACGCTGCGCGGCGACGCTGCCGCATCCATGCTCATCATAGGCCGACCGCCGGCCTCTGCCTTGACGTGGGGCAACGGATAACGGATTGCCAATCCAATGCCCCTGGCGCGCCGTCGGGAGCGGCGTAACACGTCTCCACCTGCCCGGGCCGACGGGAAGCTGGGGGATCGGGGGTCGCTGTGCCGGCGGCCATTGGCCACCGGAACTAGGCCGCACGGCTGAGGCGGGTTGCCTGAGTCCCCGGCGGCGTCGTGGAATCTCCGGTCGCCTCGTCAATGCCCGCTTACCGGAATATCCCACGGCAACACCGCCCGGCGGCTCGCGGCTGGTAGTGTGAATTCGCGACAGCGCCCGCTAGCTGTCGTTCGCACCGCGGGCCGACAATACCAGGGACAGCTATCGGCGACTTGGTGGAATCTCAGCTCGCGGCCAGCAGCAGTCAAAGGGTGTTACGTTCAATTGCGGACGTTCGGTGTTGCGAGAGGTGCATGCGCTTCGCGCAGTTCAATGGATGCCGGAGCGGCGTGAGACCCGAAAACTCGATTACAGGTTGTGCCGTTCCGAAACGGCGCTGCGCGTGTAAGCATCATCCAACTCGGCCTCCGTTCGCGGCTCGCGGAGGCTCGATTCGCTAGAAC